>NZ_JBHWLC010000015.1:0-137350 GCF_042730635.1 Streptomyces sp. NPDC059917 | reverse complement strand
GGTCGGTGAGGACTCCGGCCGGGCCCCGCCGCGTTCACCCGGCTCCGATGATCCAGCGGCGCAGGGTGCCGTCCCGGCCCACCGTGGCCAGCAGGGTGCCGTCGGGGGAGAAGGCGAGGCCGTTGACGGCGCCGGTGTGCCCGGCGAGGGGGTGGCCGACCCGCTCGCCCGACGTCACGTCCCAGAGCAGGACCCTGCCGTCCGCGCCCGCGCTGGCCAGCAGCTCCCCGTCCGGCGAGAAGGCCAGGTCGTAGACGGCGCCGGTGTGCCCGACCCCGACCCCGCCCCTGACCCCGGCGGAGCCGACCGGTGTGCCCGTCAGCGGTTCCCAGAACCGCACGCTGCCGTCCGCCAGGACCGCGGCGAGCCGGTCGCCGTCGGGGGAGAAGCCCACGGCCCAGGCCGTGCCCCCGCCGAGCCTGCCGAACCGGCCCACCAGGGCCCGTAGGTGCTTGTCCCACAGCAGGACCTGGCCGTCCGCGCCCGAGCTGGCCAGGTGGAGGCCGTAGGGCGAGTAGGCCAGCCCGACCACCTCGTTGGTGTGCTCGGTCAAGGACGCCATGAGCCGCCCGGTGGACCGGTCCCAGAGCCGGACGGTGGCGTCCGCGCCGGCCGTCGCCATCTGCCGCCCGTCCGGCGAGAACGCGACCTTCTTCACGGCGCCGGTGTGCCCGGTCTCGAAAGCGTCCCCCGACCAGGGCTCGAGCGGATCGCGCAGGCACACGGACCGCCCGACGGAAGCGGTCGCCAGCAGGCCTTCGTCGGGGGTGAAGGCCAGCGCCCAGGGCAGCGTGGGCGGGTCGACGAGCGCTTCGCCGACGGCGTGCCCGGTCACGGGATCGTGCAGCAGGACCGACCCCTCGCCGGTGGTCGCGGCCAGCACCCGACCGGAGGGCGCGAAGGCGACCCGGATGAGCGCGCCGGAGACCTCCACGGGCGGCAGCTGGACGGGCTGGCGGGCGCGGACCGCCGTGGCCAGCGCGCGGGCGGCGACCGTGGGCGCCGGGGCGGGGGCCTCCCGTCCGTACAGGACCACCGTCCCGTCGGTGCCGCCGACGGCCAGCAGCCGCCCGTCGGGGGAGAAGGCCAGGGCTCCGGCGGCGCCGACGGCTCCGTCGTGCAGGGTGAGCGGCGGGGCCGCCGGGAGGCCGGTGCGGGGGTCCCAGAGCCGGACCGTCCCGTCGGCGGAGGTGCTGGCGAGCAGCCGACCGTCGGCGCGGAAGGCCAGGGCGTGGATCGCGTCCCGATGACCGGCGAGCGGGACGAGCGGGATGCCCGGCCGGGTGCCGAGCCCGCCCGCGGTGCCGTCGGCACGGCCGAAGGCGACCGACCTCCCGTCCGGGGAGAGGGCCAGTACTCCCGGGGCGTCCACCCGCGGGCCGATCGGCTCCCCCGTACCGGGGTGCGGGTGCAGCAGGTCCCACACCCGGGCGCCGTACCCGGCGCCGAGCAGGCGCCCGTCGGGGACCAGGACGAGCGTGCGCAGCCCCTGCGGGTCCCCCTCCTCGGATTCGATCAGGTCGGCCCCGTCGCCGGAGGCCGGGTTCCACAGCCGTACGTTCCCCTCGAAGTCGAGCACGGCCAGCAGGGCCGGGTCGGTACCGCAGGCCATCATGCGCAGCGGCGCCCCGGTGCCGACCAGCGGGGGCCCCGCTTGTGCGAGGGTCCGGGTCGCGAACTGGTGCACTGTGGTGCGGTTCCCGGCGTCCGTCACCAGGATCCGCCCCTCCGGGGTGAACAGCACGGGAAAGGTGCCGGGGAGCGAAGCGGCGAACCGCTTCCCCGTCCCGGTGTGCCAGATCCGCACCCGATCGTCCGCGCAGGTGGTGGCGAGCAGCCGGCCGTCCGGTGAGAAGGCCACGCTCCGGACCGGACCGGAAGGGTGCGCCAGGCGGTGCAGGGGGGTGAACAGGAGGGGCGGGACGCGGTCCGGCCGGGGCAGGGGCCGGGGCTCGGGGCCGGGGCGCGGCTCGTGCGCGGCCGCCGGTTCGGGTGCGACCGCAGCTTCGGACCCGGTCCCGGGCTCGGGCGCGGTCGCCGGTACGGGCTCGGGCGCGGCCGCCCGTCGGCCCGCCGCCGCGGGGCGCAGCGCGGCCAGGGCGCGCCATTCGCGGCGCCACCGCTCCAACTCGGGGGCGGAGTGCGGGGGCACCGCGATCTCCTGGCCGAAGGCGTCGTAGGCGTAGAGGATCCGTACGAGCCCCATCAGGGTGTCGAAGCCGAGCAGCCGCTTGCCGCTGAAGGCGTCGCTCTGGGTCGCGACCGGCAACCGGATGCCGCTGTCGGACCGGCCCGCGCGCCCCGCGAGCTCCCGGTACGAGCGGTGCCCGCGCTCGCCGCGCAGGGCGCGCAACTCGGCCGCGAAGGCCCGTAGTCCCTCGTCGAAGCTGTTCGGTGGCTCCATCGCCCACCAGGTTAGAACGGGCGTGGCCGGTCGGTCCGGGACTTCGCCGAACAGAACGGAACACCCCTGCCGTTCGCGGGGGTTCGGGGGCGATCCGAAAACGTCCGGCTTCGTTCGGTACCGGTGCCGGGGGCCCGTCCGGGCTGCTGACATCGGGGCATGACGAACGAGCCGCTCCCCGAGCCCTTCTTGACCCTGCACACCGCCTTCGTCCTCGTGACGGCCGTGCTCATCGGCTGCGCGGCGGGCGTGCTCACCCATCTGGGAGGCACCCATCCCGCCCTGTCCGTCCTCGCCGGGCTGACCGCGGGGGGCGGCGCGGTGCCCGTCCTGCGCGGCCTCATCCGGTGACGGCCTCCGGGCGGACCTCGCCCGAGCCGCGGGCGATCAGTCGGGTCGGCAGCTCGATCCGCGCCGGCGGCAGGTCCGCCCCGGCCAGCCGCTGGAAGAGGCGCTCGGTCGCGACCCGTCCCAGGGCCGCCGCGTCCTGGGCGACCACGGAGACCGCGGGACGGATCAGGTCCGCCAGCTCGAAGTCGTCGAAGCCCACCAGCGCCACGGGCCGCGCTCCGGAGGCGGCCGCGGCCAGCACGCGCACCGCCGTCACCGTCACCCGGTTGTTGCCCGCGAAGACGGCGGTGACCGGGTCCGGGCCCGCGAGCATGGCCGTGACCGCCGCGGTGACCCGCTCCGGGGAGGTCGAGCCGAGGGACTCCCACGCCCCGTCCACCGCGAGCCCGGCGGCGGCCATGGCCGTCCGGTAGCCGCGCAGCCGCTCCGTGGCCGTGTGGATGCGGGGATGGTCGCCGATGAATCCGATCCGGCGGTGGCCGTGGGCGATCAGGTGGGCCACCCCGTCGCGGGCGCCGCCGAAGCTGTCCGAGAGCACCACGTCCGCGTCGATCAGGCCGGCCGGGCGGTCCACGAACACCGTCGCCACCCCGGCCCGGATCTCCGGCTCCAGGTAGCGGTGGTCGTCACCGGCCGGGATGACGATCAGGCCGTCCACCCGGCGCGCGCACAGCGCGAGCGCCAACTCCCTCTCCCGGTCCGGGTCCTCCGCGCTGGAACCGTTGATCAGCAGGGCGCCGTTGGCCCGCGCGACCTCCTCCACGGCCCGGTTGAGCGGCCCGTAGAACGGGTCGGCGAGGTCCTCCAGGACCAGGCCGATCGTCGCGGTGCGGCCCTTGCGCAGCACCCGGGCGCTGTCGTTGCGCCGGAAGCCCAGCTCGTCGATGGCGTCGTGCACCCGCTTCTCGGTGTCGGGGGTGACGCCGGGCTCGTCGTTGACGACGCGGGACACGGTCTTCAGGCCGACCCCCGCCCGGGCCGCCACGTCCTTCATCGTCGGCCGCCGGCCGTAGCGGGGCTCGGGCGAACGGCGGGAGTGCGGCACGGTGAGGAACCTCCGGTGAGGGCGGGCACGGCGGTCGCGCGTCCGGTCGCAACGCGCTGACCTTGAGGATAAGCACCTCGGCCGATTACCGGGTTTCCGCGACGGGCTGGTGCGGGCAAGCCACTGGGGGTTCGGACGGGCCACGGGAGTTTCGGGAAGAGGGGTAATCGTGATTGTCTGGATCAACGGTGCTTTCGGGGCCGGAAAGACCAGCACGGCCCGAGAACTGACCGGGCTCCTGCCGGACGCCACCCTGTACGACCCCGAGACCGTCGGTGAGGCCCTGCGGCTCCTGCTGCCGCGCGAGCGGCTCGACGAGGTGGCCGACTACCAGGACCTGCCGAGCTGGCGGCGCCTGGTCGTGGACACCGCCGCCGCGCTGCTCGCCGAGGTGGGCGGGGTGCTCGTGGTGCCGATGACCCTGCTGCGCCAGGAGTACCGGGACGAGATCTTCGGAGCCCTCGCAGCGCGCCGGATCCCGGTGCGGCACGTCCTGCTCGCCCCTGAGGAAACGATCCTGCGGTCCCGGGCGGCGACCGTCGGGGGCCGGTCGTGGTCGCAGGCGCACTTCTCCTCCTACCGGGAGGCGCTCGGCTGGCTCGCCTCCGACGCGCACGTCATCGACAACGGCGCCCTGACGGCCCGGGAGACGGCGCGGTGCGTCGCCGAAGCGCTGCGCTCCGACAAGGTCGCCCTCTGCGACATCGTGCAGACCCCGGAGCCCACCGCGGAGACCGTCGCCGCCGGGGTGCTGCTCTTCGACGACCACGACCGGGTGCTCCTGGTGGATCCGACGTACAAGCCGGGCTGGGAGTTCCCCGGTGGCGTGGTCGAGGCGGGAGAGGCGCCCGCCCGTGCGGGGGTGCGCGAGGTCGCCGAGGAGCTGGGCGTCGTACTCGACCAGCCGCCCGGGCTGCTGGTCATCGACTGGGAACCGCCCTGCTCCCCGGCCTACGGCGGACTGCGGCTGATCTTCGACGGAGGGCGGCTCTCCCCGGAGGCGGCGGCCCGGGTACGGCTGCCGGGGCCCGAGCTGCGGGCCTGGCGGTTCGTGACCGAGGCCGAGGCCGCCGGGCTGCTCCCGCGGCACCGGTTCGAACGGCTGCGCTGGGCCCTGCGCGCGCGGGAGCGGGCGACCGTGCTCAACCTGGAGGCCGGCGTCCCGGTCGGCGCGGCCTGAGGGTGCGCCGACGGGCGCCGCTCAGCCGGAGGTCCCGTCCGCGGCCGCCTTCAAGGTGGCCGCGGCGTCCCCGGTGAGCGGATCGCCGTGCCCGAAACAGACCACCGACGGGGCGAGGGAGGCCAACCGGTGCATGGACTCCAGGGCGCGAGCGCGGTCCACGTTGAACACCCCGAGCATCACCTGGCCCGCCGAGGCCACCGCGTCACCGGTGAACAGCACGCCGTGGTGCGGCAGATGGACTCCGATGCTGCCGGCGGTGTGCCCGGGCGCGTGCACGACGTACGCCCCGTCCCCGAAGCCCAGCGCGTCGCCGTCCGCCACCTCGCGGTCCACCGGGGTCGGCGGCGCCTCGGGCAGGGTCAGCCCGCGCTCGTAGAACGGGACCTCCCAGTCGAGGAGCACCGGCTCCGGGACCGGCAGCTCGCCGCGGATCACCGGGGCGTCGAGGCGGTGCGCCACCACCGTCGCGCCCCAGCGGGCCGCGAGTTCACCCGCGGAGCCGATGTGGTCCCGGTGGCAGTGGGTCAGGACGATCCGCTCCAGCCCCTCGGGGCGCAGCCCGAGCGAGCGGATCGCCTCCTCGATCCCGGCGGCGGAGCCGACCGGGCCGGAGTCGATCAGGGTCAGTGCCCCGCCGTCGCGCCACAGGTAGGCCTGGCCGATCGGATAGCGGAGCATGTGCAGTCGTTGCGGTATCACGTCCACGAGGTCCATGGCGCGAACGTACGCGTCCGCGCCCCCCGTTGACGTGCGCCTTCGCCCGCAGCGGAGTCCGCTCGGAGCGGACGCCGCCGCGGGGGCGACGCGGGTGCGGCGTCAGCCGCGCTTGGACTCCGCGTAGTTGACCAGGAACAGCGCCTCGGAGACCGAGAGCCGCTCCAACTCCTGCGGCGACACGCTCTCGTTGACCGCGTGGATCTGCGCCTCCGGCTCGCTCAGCCCGATCAGCAGCATCTCGGCCTCGGGGTACAGCGAGGTCAGCGTGTTGCACAGCGGAATCGATCCGCCCATACCGCTGATCTGCATCTCCTGGCCGGGGTAGGCCACCTCCATGGCCGCACGCATCGACGCGTACGCCGGGCTGTCGGTGTTCGCCTGGAACGGCTGCCCCTGGCCGACGACCTCGAGTTCGAGGCGCGCCTTCCACGGGATGTGCGCCACCAGGTGCGCCTCCAGCAGCTTGATCGCCTCGGCGACGTCCACGCCCGGCGGCACGCGCAGGCTGACGAGCGCGCCCGCGCCGGCGTGCACCGACGGGGTCGCGCCGACCACGGGCGGGCAGTCGATGCCCAGCACGGTGACGGCCGGACGGGCCCACAGCCGGTCCGCGACCGTGCCGTTGCCGATCAGCTCGACGCCGTCGAGCACCCGGGCGTCGCCGCGGAAGTCCGCCTCCGGGTACTGCAGGCCCTCCCACACGGCGTCCGAGGCGAGCCCGTCCACGGTGGTCGAACCGTCCGCCGCGCGCAGCGAGTCCAGCACCCGGATCAGCGCGGCGAGCGCGTCCGGCGCGGCCCCGCCGAACATCCCGGAGTGCAGGTTCCCGCCGAGGGTCTCCACCTTGACCTTGAGCAGGGTCATCCCGCGCAGGGTCGCGGTCACCGTCGGCAGCCCGAGCCGGAAGTTGCCCGCGTCACCGATGACGATGGTGTCGGCGGTCAGCAGCTCCGGGTTGGCCTCGGCGTACTGCTGGAGGCCGCCGGTGCCCTGCTCCTCGGACCCCTCGACGATCACCTTCACGTTGACCGGCACACCGCCGTTGGCCTTGAGCGCGCGCAGGGCGAGCAGGTGCATGATGAACCCGCCCTTGCAGTCGGCCGCGCCGCGCCCGTACCAACGGCCGTCGCGCTCGGTCAGCTCGAAGGCGGGGGAGATCCACGCGGCGTCGTCGAGCGGCGGCTGGACGTCGTAGTGCGCGTAGAGCAGCACGGTCGGGGCGTCCGCCGGGCCCGGCAGGAAGCCGTACACCGACTGCGTGCCGTCCGGGGTGTCGAGCAGCGCCACGTCCTGGAAGCCCTCGGCCCGCAGCGCGTCGGCGACCCAGTTCGCGGCGCCCTCGCTCTCGCTCTTGGGGAACTGGGCCCAGTCCGCAACCGACTGGAAGGCCACCAGCTCGGCCAGCTCCTGCTTGGCGCGGGGCATCAGCGAGGCGATGGTCTCGACGATCGGATCGGTCGACATGGGCACGCTCCTTTTGGGTGCGACGTTGGTCTGCGTAAGAGTGTGGACAGGGGGCGGGGTGCGTACACCGGGTTACGGCGTATCACGGTCCGATCCTCCCACAGCGGGGTGAGCCGGACTCGCGCCGTAGGATTTCCCCGGCATCGGGACCCCGGGACCGTCGGGGCCGTCGGGACCATCGGGACCAACGCGGGATCAGGAGCAGCAGCACATCGTGAGCAGCGACGACGTACACGGCGCGGGCAATGCGGGCGACGCAGGCCAGGCGGGCGGCGCGGAGCAGGACGCGCAGGGGGCGGGCGAAGTGGCGGAGGTGACCGGTACGACGGCCGGGCGGCCGGAAGGGGCCCGGGAGCGGCAGGAGTCGGGCGGGCGGCAGGAGCCGAACGTCGCGCGGGAGCCGGGCGAGCAGGAAGCGTCGGCCGAGCAGCAGGCGTCGGGCGAGCAGGAAGGGGCCGAGGAGCCCCTGGGTGCGGAGGAGGCCCAGGACTGCGGTGAGGTCTGGGACGTGATCGTGGTCGGCGCCGGACCGGCCGGAGCGTCGGCCGCGCACGCCGCGGCCACCGCGGGTCGGCGGGTGCTGCTGCTGGAGAAGGCCGAGCTGCCGCGCTACAAGACCTGCGGGGGCGGCATCATCGGCCCCTCGCGGGACGCGCTGCCGCCGGGCTTCGTGCTGCCGTTCAAGGACCGCATCCACGCGGTGACCTTCTCGCTGGGCGGCAAGCTGACCCGTACCCGGCGCTCCAAGAGCATGCTGTTCGGGCTCATCAACCGGGCCGAGTTCGACGCGGCCCTGGTCGCCGAGGCCGAGAAGGCGGGCGCGACCGTGCGCACCGGTACGGCCGTGACCCGCGTCGAGCAGCACGGTCCGGCGGTGCCCGACCGGCGCACCGTCGCGGTGGTGCTCGGCAGCGGGGAGATCGTGCTGGGGCGCGCCGTGATCGGCGCGGACGGCAGCGCGAGCCGGATCGGTGCCCACGTCGGGGTCGAGATGGACCAGGTCGACCTGGGTCTCGAAGCGGAGATCCCGGTCCCGCCGACCGTGGCCGAGGACTGGAAGGGCCGGGTCCTCATCGACTGGGGCCCCCTGCCCGGCAGTTACGGCTGGGTCTTCCCCAAGGGCGACGTCCTCACCGTCGGCGTGATCTCGGCGAAGGGCGACGGCGCGGCGACCAAGCGCTACCTGGAGGACTTCATCGCCCGACTCGGGCTGGCCGGTTTCGAGCCCTCCGTCTCCTCGGGGCACCTGACCCGCTGCCGCACGCCGCAGTCGCCGCTCTCGCGCGGGCGGGTGCTCGTCGCGGGCGACGCGGCCGGGCTGCTGGAGCCGTGGACCCGGGAAGGCATCTCCTTCGCGCTGCGCTCCGGGCGGCTCGCGGGGGAGTGGGCCGTGAAGATCTCCGAGGCGCCGGACGCGGTGGACGCCCGCCGCCAGGCCCTCAACTACGCCTTCGCGGTCAAGGCCGGGCTCGGCGTCGAGATGGGCGTGGGCAAGCGCATGCTGGGCGTGTTCGTGTCCCGGCCGGGCGTGCTGCACGCCGCGCTCATCGGCTTCGGACCGGCCTGGCGGGCCTTCGCCCGGATCACCCGTGGCTCGACCGACCTGGCCGACCTGGTCCGCACGTACCCGCTGGCCCGCAAGGCACTGCACGCGCTCGACCGGCGGCAGGAGCGGGTCTAGAGGCGTGCCGGGGGCATCCGCGCGCGTGTGCTCGTACGCCTACGGGCACACGTACGCCTACGGGCACACGTACGGGTACGGGTACGCGTAGGCGTGCGGCCCGTGGGGTCAGCCCGTGACGGTGAGGCGGAAGACCGGGTGGTCGGCGGCGGCCGCGCGCAGTTCCTCTTCGGAGGAGCGCGCGGTCACGCCCCGGAAGAACCGGTCGACCTCCCAGCCCCACTTGACGAGATAGCCGCGCAGGACGACGGCCTTCTCGGCGGGGTCGGTCAGCTCGACCGCCGTGAAGGCGCGGACCTTGCGGCCGACCCGGAGCTCGCCGCCGCCCGCGGCGCGCATGTTGCGCACCCACTGGGAGTGGCCGCGGGCGGAGACCAGGTACTGGGCGCCGCGGTCGGTGTACGGGTTGACCGGGATGCGCTGCATCCGCCCGGACGTGCGGCCGCGGACCGACATCTCCGCGGTTCCGGCGAGGCTGATGCCCAGTCGGGCCAGCTTGCCGAAGAGGGCGTTGAAGCGCGTGCCGAAGGCACCGGCCTTGACGTAGTACGGGGCGGCGGGCGTGGTCATGGCGGCCTCCGGGGCTGGGCGGCGCGTCGTCGCGTCGCGGATCAGTGGCGCGGGGATTCCGCTGGCTCGCCGGGATCACCGATGCACTTCGAGAGCGGTGCTCTCGCTTGAGATCAGTGTGCACGGATCGCCGCGCCAAAACAAGAGCGGTGCTCTCGATTCTGATCGTCGATCTCGTTTTCGGGCAGTGCTCTGCCTGCGTGCCACACTGATCCCATGAGCACCGTGCGAGGGGCCAGGGAACGGGCCCGTACCGAGATCACCGCCGCCATCAAGGACGAGGCGCGCCGCCAACTCGCCGCCGAGGGGGCCGCCAAGCTCTCGCTGCGCGCCGTCGCCCGCGAGCTGGGCATGGCCTCCTCCGCCCTGTACCGCTACTTCCCCAGCCGTGACGACCTGCTCACCGCGCTCATCGTGGACGCCTACGACAGCCTCGGCGCCGCCGCCGAGGCCGCGCACGCCCGTACCGGCGCGACCGCCGCCGCGCCGCCCCGCACGTGCTGGCTCGCGGTCTGTCGGGCGGTCCGGGTCTGGGCGCTCGCGCACCCGCACGAGTACGCGCTGATCTACGGATCGCCCGTACCCGGCTACGCGGCGCCCGCCTCCACCGTGGCCCCCGCCTCCAGGGTCGGCCTCGTCCTCATCGCGATCGTCCGCTCCGCCCACCAAGGCCCCGGCCTGGCCCTGCCCCCGCTCGCTCCGGCGCTGCGCCCCGAGGCGGAGCGGATGGTCGCGGACTTCGCCCCCGGGCTGCCGCCCGAGGTCGCGCCCGCCCTGGTGGCCGCGTGGGCGCAGCTCGTGGGACTGGTCTCGTTCGAGCTGTTCGGGCAGTTCCACCGGGTGGTCGAGGAGCGGGAGGCCTTCTTCGACCACGCCGTGGAGCGCCTCGCGCACGAGGTGGGCCTCCCCGTCCCGCCCCCCGCCAGGTGACGGACGACCGCATGGCGCACTGACAAGCGGGCGAGCGGGTGAGCGGGCGAGCGGGCAAGCCGACGAGCCGACGAGCGGACAAGCGGACAAGCGGACAAGCGGATGAGCCGACAAGGTCACCAGGTGACAAGTCGCTTGTCTGTTCCTCACATCAAGAGAACCGGTTCTCCAACCCCCGCCCCCTGGCCCCCTCTAGTCTTCCTCGCGGCGGTGCCCCGTCGCCCAGACGCCTGCCGGAGGAAGGATCACCTTGGCCACGACCCGCGCATCGAGGGTCCTCTACGCCGTCCTGACGGTTGCCGTCCTCGCGGCGCCGGCGCCCGCGATCTGTTCGGCCGCGGAGGGTTCCGGGAGCGCCTCGAAGCGGGCCCCGGCCGCGTCCGGACCCGCGCCCGCCCCCAGGCCGAGCGAGCCGATCCGGGCCCGGACACCCGGGGTGCGGGGCATGGACGTCGCGGTTCCGGCGTACGTGTGGGCCGACGACCCGATGCTGGACGCGCTGACCGCCACCGGCCCGGCCGCCTCCGTGGTCGTCCTCAACCCCGGCAACGGCGACGCCCCCTTCGACGCGCCGTGGCAGGCCCGGGCCGATGTCCTGCGCGGCGGCACCACCGCCAACGGCGAGCGCACCAAGGTACTCGGCTACGTCCACACCGACCACGGCAAGCGGTCCCCGGCCGAGGTCAAGGCGTCGGTGGACAACTACCTCAGGACCGCGGACGGTCGACTGCACGTCGACGGCATCTTCTTCGACGTCGTCAGCCGCGACTGCGGCCCGGCCAATGCCACGCGCGACCTCTACGCGGACTACCGGCGCTACGTCCAGGAAGCGATGCGGGCGGTCGATCCGGCCGCCCCCGACCTGGTGGTCGACAACCCCGGCACCGCCATCGCCGACTGCTACCTCGAACCCGGCCACCGCACCGCCGACGTCTTCGTGACCTTCGAGGACACCTACGCCGCCTACACCGGCAGCGGTTGGCTCGGCGGGAACGTCTTCAACGGGACGACCGGCTACCGGGCGGGCGCCGAATTCGATCCGAGCGGGACCGCCTTCTGGCACCTGGTGCACGACGTCCCGGACGCCGCCGCGATGCGCACGACCCTGCGCACGGCCTTCGACCGCGGCGCGGGATACGCGTACGCGACGAGCACGGCCATGCCCAACCCCTGGAACGCCAGCCCGGATTGGGAGTTCCGCCCGCAGACCACCTACGCGGCCACCCTCGGCTGACCCGGAGCCCGGGTGGGGTCGGGCGGGGCCGGGCCGGGCGGGGGTCGGTCAGTCCTCCAGCCCGAAACGGCGCGCGGCCTGTTGCTCCTGGGCCAGGCGGCGCAGGCTCAGCAGCACGGGTTCGAAGAGCACGGCCGAGGCCACCGCTGATTCCACCTGTTCCACCGGGCCGTTCAGCCGTTCCATCCGGTCCAGGTCGTGGATCGCGGTCTGCTCCATCTGGAGTGCGTACGGGGCGAGGTCGGCCGCGTCGAGCGGGTAGCCGAGCCGGTGCAGGGAGGCCACCGAGGCGATCAACTCCCGGTAGACCGGCGAGAGCCAGCCGATCTGCGCCGCGTCGCTCCAGCCGAGTTCCGCGAGCATCCGGTCGACCTCCTGGCGGGCCGCGGCCACGTCCGGGTCGTCGGGCTCGGGCTCGGCGGCCCGGGGCAGGGCCCAGAGGGCGGCCCCGAGACGAGTGGTCCGGCCGAGCGACGCGTCGTCGACCTGCGCCAGCACCTCGCGCACGGTGGCCACGGGCATCCGCCCGACCTGGATCATGGCCCGCACCAGTCGCAGCCGCCGCAGGTGCGAGGCGTCGTACTCGGCCTGCGTGGCGTTGATCCGTCGGCCGGGGGCCAACAGGCCTTCGCGCAGGTAGTACTTGATGGTCGCGAGCGAGACCTGGCTCTGCTCGCTCAGGTCCGCGAGGCGCATCCGTGATCCTTCCCCGGGTTCTCCGCCGTGGGCTTGTGGGCGTCATTGAATAGTGTAACTATCCCATCCCAAAGGATAGTCGGACTATCCAGAGCAGGGCGGTGGGCCCCGGCCCCGTCCGTCCCGTCACCAGGGGGTGGCATGTTCGCGAAACCGATGCCCGGCCGCACGACGGCCGCTGCCGAAGGGGAGATCGTCGTCTTCCTGATCGGCATGCGGATCAATCACTTCCGGGCGCCGCACCAGTGGATGCCCGTGTTCGTCGGAATGCTCCGGATGCTGCGCGAGCTGAAGGGGATCCCGGGCAGCGGACTGCTGGGCCACCAACTCCTCAGCGGTTCCCCGCGCACCTACTACGTGGTCCAGTACTGGGAGTCCAAGGAGAAGCTGCTGGCCTACGCGGCCGCGCCGGACCGGCTGCACCGCAAGGCCTGGGCGATGATCAACCGCTTCGAGCGCGGGTCCCGCCGGCACGTGGGGATCTGGCACGAGACCTACGTGGTCCCCGCCGGGTCGTACGAGTCGATCTACGGGGACATGCCGCCCTACGGCCTGGCCGCCGCCACCGGGTCCCTCCCGGTCGAACGGCGCGGGGTCACCGCCCGCGACCGCTTCGCCAGCGGGGCGCAGGGCTGATCGGCGCGCGGCTGATCGACGCGGGGCGGCGGCGGCCCGCCGCGCGCCGGTCGGCCCGCGCGGGCCGACCGGCGGGGCCTGGCGGCGGTGTCAGACGGCCGCCGTCTCCTGCCAGAGCTTGACCAGCGAGGCGTCACCGCTCACCGAGGCGCCGTCCAGCGGGGCGCGGTTCCACAGCGCCGCGTACAGCCACGCCGCCCCGCCCGTCACCTCGCAGTCCGCCGGACCCGCGTCATCGCGGACCGTGACGGCGGGCTCGGGCGACAGGCGTACGGTCCAGGCGTCGCCGGTGTCGGAGGCGCGCAGCCGCAGCACCCGCGGCTCCGAGGTGCGCACCCGGCTGCGCGGCCGCGCGTGGAATCCGGTGAGCACCTCGTCCACCCCGTCGGCGGCGAACCGCGCCTCCGGCGCCGAGAACGCGGCGCCGAGCGCGCCCTGCGCGTCCATCCGGTGCACGGTGGTCTCGTGCGCCTGGCGCCGCGCCCAGAAGGCCAGCGGGGAGGGCGGGTCCGTCGGCAGGAAGGTCCAGCACCGCACGTCGGCGGGTGCCTCCGTCAGGGTCCGCACCAGCGCGGCGTGCCCCTCGCGGAACCAGGCCAGCAGCGGGGCACCGGTCAGCTCCGGCGCCTCGGGGAAGGGAACGGGCTCGGTCAGGGAGCCCGCGACCATCCCCGCCGCCCACCGGTGCACCGACCCCGTGTGCCGCAGCAGGTCGGCCACGCGCCAATCGGGACAGAACGGCACCAGGGCTTCCGGGCCCGCCTGTTCGGCCGCTTCGGCCATCAACCGGCCTTCGCGGTCAAGCGTCTTCACATGCTCGATGATCTCCATGCGGCGAGTGTGCCAGGGGGCACCGACAATGGGTCCATGGAGCGACCCCACTCCCGCGACCTCCCCCCGGACCCGGACCCGAGCCCCGACCCGAGCCCGGACCCCGACCCGAGCCCGGACCCGGCACCGCCGCCGGGGCGGCCGGTCGGGCGGCCGGCGGAGCTCTTCCCGCGCGAGCGGGCCGAGATCGCGCCCGGCGCGGTCCACGTGCCCGACTGGCTCGACCCGGAGCGCCAGCTCGCCCTGCTGACCGCGTGCCGCGCGTGGGCGCGCCCGCCCGCCGGACTGCGCACGGTCCGCCTCCCCGGCGGCGCGGCGATGACCGCCCGCCAGGTCTGCCTGGGGCTGCACTGGTACCCGTACGGCTACGCCCGCACCGTCGTGGACGGGGACGGCGCGCCGGTCAAGCCGCTGCCCGACTGGCTCGCCGAGCTGGGCCGGGACGCCGTGGCCGCGGCCGGGGCGGCGTTCCCCGAACCGGGCGACCCGGCGGCGTACGACATCGCGCTGATCAACTTCTACGACGCCGACGCCCGGATGGGCATGCACCGCGATGCCGAGGAGCGCTCCCCGGCGCCGGTGGTCTCGCTCAGCCTCGGCGACAGCTGCGTGTTCCGCTTCGGCAACACCGTCTCGCGCGGTCGCCCGTACCGGGACGTGGAGCTGCGCAGCGGCGACCTGTTCGTCTTCGGGGGTCCGGCCCGAAGGGCCTTTCATTCGGTGCCCAAAGTCCTGCCGGGGACGGCTCCGCCCGCCCTGGGCCTGACCGGGCGCCTCAACATCACGCTGCGCGTCGGCGGGCTGGGCTGAAGGTCGGCGTCCGGGCCCGGCCGATCATGCGAGGATCGCTGTCATGAACGGCAACACGACCCCGCGGCGGGCGGGGGATGTGACCACGGACGTGACGGACGTGACGGGCGGCGCGTCCACACGGACCAAACTGGAGCGGGGCCGCGGCGCGCTCGGCCCGGCGCTGGAGCTGGTGCACACGGGCCGGGCCCCGACCCGCGCCGTCCTCACGGCCGAGCTGGGCGTGACCCGGGCCACCGCCGGAGCCGTGGCCGCCGAGCTGGAGGCGCTCGGCCTGATCCGCGTCGACTCCCGCCCCGGCGGTGCGGGCGGCGCCCAGGGCCGCCCGTCGCACCGGCTGTCGGTGGACGAGAACGGGCCGGTCGTCCTGGCCGCGCAGGTCCACCCGGACGGCTTCCGGGCCGCGCTGGTCGGCCTCGGCGGACACATCGTGGCCACCGCCCCCGGCAAGGTGGAGGTGTCCGCCGACCCGGCCCAGGTACTGGGCGCGGTCGTCGAGGCGGGCGCCGCGCTGCTGGCCAGCAGCGGGCGCCGGTGCGTGGGCGCGGGCCTGGCCGTGCCGTCCGCCGTCGCGGAACCGGACGGTACGGCGCTCAACCCGCTGCACCTGGCCTGGCCCGCCGGTTCGCCGGTACGGTCCATCTTCGCGCGGTGCGTCCGCGCGGCGGGGATCGAGGGCCCGGCCCTGACCGGCAACGACATCAACCTCGCCGCGCTGGCCGAACACCGCCACGGCGCCGGGCGCAGCGCCCAGCACCTGCTCTGCGTGGCCACCGGGCACCGCGGCGTCGGCGGCGCGCTCGTCCTCGACGGGCGCCTGCACAGCGGGAGTTCGGGCCTGGCGCTGGAGGTCGGCCACCTCACGGTGAATCCGGAGGGCCGGGCCTGCCACTGCGGCAGCCGCGGTTGCCTGGACGTCGAGGCCGACCCGCTGGCCTTCCTGACGGCGGCGGGCCGCGTGCCCGGCCCCGAGGTCTCGCTGCTCCAGCAGGCACGCGACCTGCTGCGCGCGGAGTACGCCGACCCCACGGTGCGGGGGGCCGCGGAGGAGCTCATCGACCGGCTCGGGCTCGGCCTCGCCGGGCTGGTGAACATCCTGAACCCGGACCGGATCATCCTGGGCGGCCTGCACCGCGAGCTGCTCCAGGCGGACCCGGACCGGCTGCGCGCGGTGGTCGCGGACCGCAGCCTGTGGGGCCGCAGCGGCGGGGTGCCGATCCTGCCGTGCACCCTGGACCACAACAGCCTCGTCGGCGCGGCCGAGCTCGCCTGGCAGCCCGTCCTGGACGACCCGCTCGGCGCCCTGGGGGCGGCGGCCTGATCCGGCCGCGCCCGCCGGTCCGGGGGGCGCGGCGGACGCCGCGGCGCGGGGTCATCCCGGGGCGGGGCCCAGGGCGCCCAAGGGTGCGATTCCGGCCACCGGGCCCACGGTCGTGCCGGCCACGCCGTGGCCCGCCGCCGTACCGGCCGCCGCGTGGCCGCTCGCCGCGGCCACCGGCACCGCGACGGGCACCGCCACCGGGGTCGCCACCGGAAGCGGCAGCGGTTCCACGGACGGCTCGACGACCGGATCCGCGGGCGGCCGAACGGGTGAGCGCGACGGCGATCCGGCCGGGCGCCGTGCGGGCCGCCGGGCGGGTTCGCGGTCCGGCTGCTGGGCGGGCGGTGCGGTGACGCCGGTCGCGAGGGTGACCGGCGGCGCCGTCGGCCGTCGTAGCGGCACGGGACGGACCGGCGCCACGGGCTCGGGAGGGGCGGCCGCCGGCGCCGCGCGGAGCGAGAACCAGACCACCTTGCCCCGGCTGTCCGGCTGCGGCCGGGAGCCCCAGGACTCGCTGACCGCCGCGATGAGCGCGAGGCCGCGGCCGCCGGTCTCCAGCGGATCCGCGTCCCGGGCCACGGGCAGTCTGGGATCGCTGTCGTGGACCGAGACCGTGAGTCTGCCGAGCCGCAGCTCGATCTCGACCCGGCACGCCTTGTCCGGCTGCGCGTGGCGGTGGACGTTGCTGAGCAGCTCCGTCACGCCGAGCGCAGCCCGGTCTATGAGCGGATCGAGCTGCCAGTGGCGCAGTTGTGCAGAAACGATTCGGCGGACCTGGCCGATCCGCTGTGGCATGGCCTGCAGTGCGACGACGCAGTGCCTGCGTGGAGGAATGATCACGGCTGCGACTCCCCGACATCAGTGTTACGGGTGCTGCACCCTCTGTGACGCCCCACCAGAGTCACCCACCGTGCGCCGGCATGCAACCGAAGGCAACCAAAAGGCATTCGCATGGAACCCCAAAGTGACTGTTTGTGCAGGTGAGGGGGGTACATTGCGAAGGCGGGGGGAGGCAGAAACAGGTCACGCACAGAGGAGCAAGGCGCATGAGCACCACCGGTACGACGAACATCACCGTCGACGTCGACCGAAGCGACGCCGACTACCGGGCCTGGCTGAAAGAAGCCGTCCGCAAGGTCCAGGCGGACGCCAATCGCTCCGCCGACACGCACCTGCTGCGCTTCCCCCTCCCGGAGGAGTGGGGCATCGACCTCTACCTCAAGGACGAGTCCACCCACCCGACGGGCTCGCTCAAGCACCGCCTCGCCCGGTCGCTGTTCCTCTACGCCCTGTGCAACGGCTGGATCAGGCCCGGCCGTCCGGTGATCGAAGCCTCCTCGGGCTCCACCGCGGTCTCCGAGGCGTACTTCGCCAAGCTGATCGGCGTCCCGTTCATCGCCGTGATGCCGCGCACGACCAGCCCGGAGAAGTGTCGGCTGATCGAATTCCACGGCGGTGAATGCCACTTCGTCGACGACTCGATGAAGATGTACGAGGAATCGGCGCTCCTCGCCGCGCAGACCGGCGGCCACTACATGGACCAGTTCACCTACGCCGAGCGCGCCACCGACTGGCGGGGCAACAACAACATCGCAGAATCGATTTACCAGCAGCTGCGCCTGGAGCGCTACCCCGAGCCCACCTGGATCGTGGCCACCGCCGGGACCGGCGGCACCTCGGCGACGATCGCCCGCTACGTGCACTACATGCAGCACGACACCCGCATCTGCGTACCGGACCCGGAGAACTCCTGCTTCTTCGACGGCTGGACGCACCACGACCCCCACGCGAGCAGCGACTGCGGCTCGCGCATCGAGGGCATCGGCCGCCCGCGCATGGAGCCGAGCTTCGTGCCCGGCGCGATCGACCGCATGATGAAGGTGCCGGACGCGGCGAGCGTGGCGGCCTGCCGCGCGCTGGAGCGGGCCATCGGCCGCAAGGCCGGCGGTTCCACGGGCACCGGCCTGTGGAGCGCGCTGAAGATCATCGCGGAGATGGTGGCGGAGGGGCGCACGGGCAGCGTCGTCACCCTGCTCTGCGACCCGGGCGACCGTTACCTCGACAAGTACTACTCGGACGAGTGGGTGGCCGCCCAAGGCCTGGACCTGGCCCCCTACACGAAGACCATCGAGTCCCTGCTGGCCTCGGGCAGCTGGTACGAGCCCGTGGCCTGACCGTACCCAGACCCTGACGAACGGGCCCTGGGCCGGGCCGCGTCGGCTGCTTACGCTGGGCCGACGCGTGATCACGACCGAGCCCCGGGGGAGTCATGGCGGGTAGGGACGGTACGGGCGGTACGGACGGTGCGCCCGATGCGGCCGGTACGGGCGACGGACCGCTGTGTTGCCCGCGGTGCGGGCGCGACGACGAGGTGACGGGCGTCGCCGCCGCCTACCTGGCGGCGAAGGCCACCACCCGCGACGAGTGGGTCGACGGCGACGGCGCCCGCAAGACGTCCGTCCGCGAAGGGAATTCGGCGCTGGTGAAGGGCCTCGCCCCGGTGCCGCCGGACCCGGCCACCGACTCCGTCGGGTGCCTGGGCGGCACCTTGCTCCTCGTCTCGCTCGGCACGTTCCTGTGGGGCGCGATCGCGGGCGGCTGGTTCGGCCGCGAATCCGGCGGCTGGTGGGTCGAAAGGGACGGCGGCGAACGGCGGTTCGTGACCGAACTCCCCATGGCCCACCTCGCCTGGATCTCGGGGACCGCGCTCCTCGCGGCCGCGGCCCTGTTCTTCGCCGTCGGCCGGGTGGAGGCGGCCCGTCGGCGGCGCACCGCCCGGGGCCGGTCCGCCGCCGAAGCCCTCTGGTCCGAGGGGTGGTTCTGCGCCCGGTGCGCGGGCGTGTACTTCGCCCGCACCGGCGAGGACCGCGGACCGTCCCTGAACCTGCGGGAGTTCCGGACCCGCGTATGGGGCGCGGGCGGGTACGCCGACCTGGTCGACCGGTACCCGACGACCTGAGGCGGCGCGCGGCCGTGCGCCGCCCGCGCGGGCCTACTGCCCCGCGGAGCGCTGCGCTACGGCCAGTTTGGCGTCCAGGGTCCGGACGGCCGTGCGGAAGGAGTGCCCCAGGCCCGGCCGGGCGGCGGCCAGGCCCAGCCGGAAGGGGGCGGAGCCGTCCGCGGCGAAGGTCCACCGGATCTGCGTGCCGGAGCCGGACGCGGTCAGCAGCCATTCCTCCAGCAGGGCGCGCATGCCGGGGACGTTGGTCCGGTCGACCCGGTAGGCGTACCGGCGCCCGGCGTCCGCCGCCATGATCGTCTCCTGGAAGCGCACTCCTCCCAGCAGCTTGATCTCCCGACCAGCACCGCCGTGCGTCGGCCGGGCGAGGGTCACCGCCCGGAACCAGGAGGGCCACCCCGTCACTTCCTCCGCCAGGGCCCGGTACACCGATGCCGGCGGAGCGGCCGCTCGGGCGGTGAACACCAGGCGTACGGGCGCTGTCTCGGTGAACTCCAGCCCCACGGGGCGCAGTCGGCGGGCCATGACGGGAACTCCCTTGCGGTGAGAGGGGAACGCGCGTGCGCGTCACCATATCTGTCCCACCATCAGATGTCTGCGTCAGCCGTCCGGGTACTGGGCAGTGGGTCCCGCGCGCGGGATGCTGGTCAGGTGGCGCCGCGCTCCGAGAGTGGAGGCCATCGTGCCGGACATCCCCACGCCCCGTCCCCGCCCCGCCCCTTCGGCCGCCCCGGACACTGTCCCCGTCCCCGTCCCCGGGGCCGGGCCGCTCGCGCTCGAACTGCTCGTCCACGGGGTCGCGGGCGCCCCGCCCGAGGAACTGCTCGGCGATCCGCGCACCGTCCGCGTCACCGGGGACTCCACCGCCGCCGTCTTCCGGCGCGGCGACGACGCCGACGCCGAGGCCCACCCCGAGCGCTACACCGGCCGCCCGGTGCCCGAGGTCTACTGCTGGTCCCGGCTCACCTCGGGCAACGGCGCCCGGGCGCTGTGGCTGCTGCTCCTGCCGTTCATGGTGGCCAACCTCGCGCACTGGGCCCGGCCGCCCGCGCCCGCCGGGTCCGCGCGCGCGGTGCGCGCCTACGGGGTGCTCGTACGGCTCGTCGCGCTGAGCCTCACCGTGCTGCTGATCGCCGCGGCCTGCGAGGTCTCCCTCGACCTCTTCGCCTGGCAGTGCGCGGGCTCGCCGCACTGCGCCGCGTCCCGCTCCTGGCTCGCGTTCCTCTCGCCGGAGCGCGGCGGCTGGTGGTCGCAGCCGGGGCGGCGCCTGGCCCTGGGCGCGCTGGTCCCGGCCGGGCTGACCTGGCTGCTCTGGTACCTCTCGAACCGCACGTGGAGCGCCTACGAAGCCCAGCCGCCGCCCCCGACCGACCCCGACCCCGACGAGGCGGAGGAGGACGCGGAGGGCGGCGCGCCCGCGCTCGGCCGGCCCGGATTCTGGTACGGGCGACGGATCGTGGCCCGGCTGCGGGCCGCCCACACCGCCGCCGGGTTGCTGACGGTCGCGGCGGCCGTCGCCGTACCGACCCTGCGCTACGACGCCCACGCGGCCGGAGCCGGGCTTCCGGCCGGACCGGGCCGGATCGCGCAGGCCGTGCTCGTGGCCGGGGGCGCCGTGGTGCTCTGGGTCGTCTGCCGCCGCGGGCGCTCCGAATCGCGGGCCGACCAGCGCGTGGACCGCGCGGTGGTCAGCTGGCTGCCGGGGTGCGCGACGGCCGTGCTGGCGGCCGTGCTCTGCTACGCCTGCTGGTCCCGCCCGGGCTGGACCTCCACGGGCCGACTCCCGGGGGACCTGGTCTTCGGATGGCTCGCGCTCGCCCAGGGCGGCTGCGTCCTGGCCCTCTCGGCCGTCGCCCTGCACCTGCACCGCCGGGGCGCGGGAGGCGTGCTGCGCGGGCTGGGCGGCCCGGCCGTGGCGATGCTCGCGTGCGCGCTCGGCGGAGTGATGTCGGCCGGGGTCGCGCAGCGGGTGGGCGACTGGCTGGGCGAGAGCGGAACCCCGGTGGCCGGTGCGGGGGCGGGCACGGGGGTGGTGGGGAGCGCTTCCGTGGCCGCCGGTGAGTTGGCCGGACCGCCCGTGCTGCTGTCCTGGCAGGCCGCCGTCCTGCCGCCGTTGCTCCTGGTGTTGCTCCTGGCCGCGTGCTGGTTCGCGGTGCGCGGCGCCCGGGTCCGGCGCGCGACCGCCGTGACGGTCGCCGCCGAGTACCCGGGGGCCCGGCCGGACCGGGCGCGCAGCCGCCGGATCGCGGGGGCCCGGGCCGCCGCGGCGCTCACCGACTCGGCGCCGTGGTTCATCGGCGCGGTCTCCACCGTCACGCTGGTCCTCGGCGCGGGCGCCGTCGCCGGTGCCTGGCTCAGCGGGCGGGTCCCGGGCGAAGCCGCCCGGCACGCCACACCCGTCCTGGAGGACGCCGCCCGGGGCGCGCAGGACGCCGGCTCCTGGCTGGTCGGCTTCGGCTTCGTCCTGTTCGTCACCCTGGGCCGCCGCGCCTACAAGGACGCCTCGGCCCGCCGGACCATCGGCATCCTCTGGGACGTCGGCACCTTCTGGCCCCGCGCGGCGCACCCCTTCGCCCCGCCCTGTTACGCCGAGCGCGCCGTGCCCGACCTGACCTGGCGGATGACCACCTGGACCGAGCGGACCGGCGGCCGACTGGTCCTGTCCGGCCACTCCCAGGGCAGCGTGCTCGCGGCCGCCGCCGTCTGGCAGCTGCCGCCGCAGGTGCGCCGCAGGGTCGCGCTGCTGACGTACGGGTCACCGCTGGCCCGGCTCTACGGGCGGTGGTTCCCCGCCTACTTCGGGCCGGGCCCGCTCACCGCGCTGCACCGGGAGGTGGAGTGCTGGCGCAACCTCTGGCGCGCCACCGACCCGATCGGCGGGCCGGTCCTGGAGGCGGGGGAGCGAGACGTGGACCGGGGGCCGCTGGCCGATCCGGTCGCCTACGGACGTACCGCCCTGCACCCGTTGCCCGCCCCCGTGCTCGGGCACTCCGACTACCAGGCGGACCCGGCCTTCGCCGCCGAACGGGCCGCGCTGCTGGCCCGCCTCGTCCTCGCGGACCGCACGGTGGACGCCTAGGTCGTGTTTCGAAAGTATCTCCCCCAGCTACCGCTGGGAGGTGCCCCCGGGCTCGCGACGCCTGGTACCGCGCCTCGCGGCGTTGTCGGAACGCCCGATTACGTCCAGTAGGCGGGCGATCCTCCGCCTTGCGATCTTCCCCTCGGCCCTTCGGGCCTGGGGAGACCCCATGGCACCAGACGCCGCGAGCAGCGCCCTTCGGGCGCCCGGCGCTACTTTCGAAACACGCCCGAGGATCTCAGCAGGGCGACGGGAGCAGCGGAAGGTCCGCCACGAACAGCAGGGTGAGGTCGTCGGTGGTCGGCTCCGACAGCTGGGCCACCCGCCCCGCGTGCCGCTCGACCATCGACTCGAAGGTCTGGCGGGCGGTGCGGCCGTTGCCGAAGGCCGCGCCCTTCGGCAGCTCGGTGAAGTAGGTCAGCAGGGCCTCGACGGTGCCCTCGCCGAGGCGGTACTCGTGCTCCTCCGCCTGCTGTTCCACGATCCGCAGCAGCTCCTGCGGGCCGTAGTCGCCGAAGGTGATGGTCCGGGAGAACCGCGAGGCGACCCCGGGGTTGACCGTGAGGAAGCGGTCCATCTCCGCCGTGTAACCGGCGACGATGACCACCACCGCGTCCCGGTGGTCCTCCATCAGCTTCACCAACGTGTCGATCGCCTCGCGCCCGAAGTCCCGGCCCGAGTCCTCGGGGGCCAGCGCGTACGCCTCGTCGATGAAGAGCACGCCGCCCCTCGCCCGGTCGAAGGCCTCCTGGGTACGGATGGCCGTGGACCCGATGTGCTCGCCGACCAGGTCCACCCGGGACACCTCGACCAGGTGCCCCCGCTCCAGCACCCCGAGCGAGGCCAGGATCTCCCCGTAGAGGCGGGCGACGGTGGTCTTGCCGGTACCGGGGGAGCCGGTGAAGACCAGGTGGCGGCGGACGGAGGCGGCCTTGAGACCGGCCCGCTGCCGGCGGCGGCCGACCTCGATCATGTCCGTCAGGGCGCGGACCTCGCGCTTGACGCTGTCCAGGCCCACCAGGGCGTCGAGCTGCCCGAGCACCTCGCCGGAGCCGCGGGCCGCCGCACCGGACGGCCCGTCGCCGTCCGTGGCCCGCTGTCCCGGAACCGGGGTCTGCGGGTGCGCGGCGCCGGTGCTTCCCGCACCGGCCGGAGCCGTCGTCGCCGTCAGCGGTACGCCGCCCCGCGCGCCCGCCCCCGCGCCGGTGGCGGCCCCCGCGCCCGCCGCCGACGCCGTGCCCAGGACCCCGGCGCGCACGGCGGCCTCGTCGCTCGTGCAGTCCTCGGAGAGCGGGCCCTCCTCGGCGAACTCGTAGCCCCCGCGGGAGCAGCGCTCCGTGTGGCAGCGGGTCAGGGTGGTCCGGCAGCCGTCGATGACGTGGAAGCCGAAGCCCGTGCTCCCGCTCACCCGGCAGGCGTGGAAGGTGCCCCGGCCGCCCGCCGACACGTAGAACCCGGCCTCGGCGGCGGAGCTGACGGTGCAGCGCTCCAGCGCGGGATCGGCGCCCTTGGTGACGATCACGCCCGTCTGCACCGAGTCGATGGTGCAGTTGGCCAGGGTGCCGCCGCTGCCGTGGTCGCGGAACCAGGCCCCGGTCGCGGCCTCGCGGATCCGGCAGTCGTCGAGTTGGGCGGTGGCGCCGTCGCTGACGGAGACGGCGGTGTTGCGCACCTGGGACAGGTCGCTGTCGACCACGTCGACGCGCGAACCCCGGTCCAGGACGAAGAGCGCGTCCGGCACGTCGTGCACCCGGCACGAGTCGAGGGACGCCGTCGCCCCGTCGCTGATCCACACCGCCGGGTAGTCGCCCGTACTGTCGTGGATCTCGCAGGACTCGGCGTCCACCCGGGTGCCCGGGTCCCACACGGAGAGGCCGTTGCGGCCGAAGCGGCGCACAGTGGTGCGGCTGAGGGTCAGCACGGAACGGGACCGCAGGTCCACCGCGTTCTCGGGGATGTCGTGGATGTCGCAGCCGGCCAGCGTCAGCACCGCGTCGGTGTCGAGGGTGACCCCGTCCGCGGAGGTGCGGTGCACGGAGCAGTCGGTGAGCCGGGCCGTGGCCCGGGCGGCGATCTGCACCCCGGTGCCCTTGATCTCGTAGACCTCGCAGCCCAGCGCGTCCAGGCCCGAGCCCTCGCCCGTGACGCCGATCCCGGCGCCGGTGCTGTGGTGGATCCGGCAGCGCTCCAGGCGCGGGTGGCCGCCGCCGCGCACCGAGACGCCGGTCTGCCCGGCCGCCACCACCTCGCACTCCTCGAAGACCCCGCCGCCGCCGTCGAGCACGGAGATGCCGACGCCCGTCGGGTTCTCGACGGTGCACCGGCGCACCACCGGCCGGGCCCCGCCCCGCACCTCGATACCGGCCGCGGAGCGGGTGCTCACCCGCAGGTCGGTCAGCTCGGGGGAGCCGTCCTCGACGAGCAGGGCGGGCGCGGCCCGGTCCTGTCCCTCCAGGTGCAGGTCCTGCACGATCGCCGAGGCCCGGACGGTGAGCGCCACCCCGTCGAGCGGGGCGATGCGCACCGAACCCAGCCCGCCCTCGGGCCCGCGCAGCGTGACGGCGTGGTGCAGCACCAGGTTCTCGCGGTAGGTCCCGGGAGCGATGGACAGGACGTCCCCGTCGCCCGCGGCCGCCAGCGCGGCGGTCAGTGTCGGATATTCACCGGAGCGGCGCCGCCATCGCGAAGGTCCGCCGTGCGTCACCTGGACCGTGCCCTGTGCCATCGTGCTGCCGTGCCCCCACCCTCGTGCTCGTGCCGAAGCGACTTCACCGGCGGTCGGTGGCCCGCGTTCGCGACCGTGTCCGCACCGGCCGGTCCACCGTAGCGCGCGCGGGCCCGGCGAGTTGCCAGGTCAGCTGCCCGCACCCGCTCTGCCCCAGTCGGGCCCGGCCGCCGCCCAGGCCCTGTCCAGCCGCAAGTACCGCCGATGCATGAGCCGGCGTACGACCATGCGCCGGAGCGTCTCCACGAGCGCGGCCGCGCCGAACGCGGCGGCCAGGCCCGCCAGAGCGGCGTGCACGGCGGCGGTGGAAGGGTCCAGCGGGTGGCCCACCAGTCGGCCGTGGTGGTCGGTCCATATCCGGAAGTGATCGCCCGGGCGCGGTGGTTCCTGCGCCGCCGGGACCGTCCCCTGATGGTTGGTCCCGTCGGGCGCGGTCCACGCGGCGACGACCTGCGTCCGCTGCGGCGACTGCCGTTGCGCGGCGGGGTCGGCGGCCGATCCGCCGAGCGAATCACCGGCGGGCCGCACCACGACCGCCGGGGTCAGGTACCGCTCCTGCCGCTGCTCGCGCGCGGCGCGCTGCAAGGTCACGTCCACACGCAGACCGGCCGTCCAGCCGACGGCCGGCACCACCACCAACACGCACACCAGGGCGGCGAAGGCCACCCACGCCTCGATCAGATCCGTCCGCCGACGCAGCGGGTTGCGCCGCCAACGCCAGACTCCCATTGCCGTCCACACGGTCGGGCACCCCCTTGCCTCCGTCTGCCTGCACGTCCAAGCCTCGCCCATGTCCCGAGGACGCGCATTCCGGGACTCGCGAGAGGTGTGTCACCCGATCCGGTGGTCAGTCGGAGGACGGGTCGCCGCACGTCTCATTCGGCACAACGGCACCGCGGGGCCGCCCGGTTCCCGTTCCTGTGGGGAGCCGCCCGAAGGTGTCAGTCCGGATCCGGTCAGATGGGCTCGGACCGGATCCGGGCGGGTCGCCAAAGCCTCGTGGCGCCTACTGGGGCCGCCCTCGAGCGCGGCTCGCGCGGGGTGGTTCAGTCGAGGATCCGGACCTCGTCGCCGACCCGGACGGTCCCGAGCCGCACCGGGACCAGCATCCGTCCGAAGGCCAGGGACTTGCCGATCCGGCGGTGCACGGCCAGGGTCTTGAGCGGCTCCTTGCCGCGCTCGGCGGTCCGCTGGTCGGTGGTGGTGATCACGCACCGGCCGCACTCGCGGACCCCGCGGAAGACGGCGTCCCCGATCGCGACGCGCTTCCAGCCGTCCTCGGCCCACGCCTCGGCACCGGACACCACCAGGTTGGGGCGGAAACGATTCATCGGCAGCGGACCCTCATCGGCGTGGTCCCCCTGGGCGATCAGCGCGTTGAGCGCGTCCAGCGAGGCGAGGGTGGCCACCAGCAGCGGGTAGGCGTCGGCAAGGCTCACCGTCTCGCCCGGCAGCGCGTAGTCCGGGTCCACGGGCCGTCGTACGGCCGGGTCGTCGAGGTGCACCAGCCGGGCCGGGAAACCGAGGTACTCGGTGAACCAGGCGTGGCCGGCCGTGTCCGCGACGACGGTGTCGATCTTCTTGCCGAACAGCACGACGGGCTCCAGCGGTCCCGGCGCGGGCGGTTCCACCACCACGGACGCCAGCCCGGGAGCCGACAGCGCGACCCCGCCGCTCCCCAGCGGGCGGGCCGAGGCCAACGCGAGGCGCGGCTGCTGGCGTTGGGTGATGACGTTGCCCTCGGTGTCGATCACCGCCCAGCGCCGGTCCCCGGCGAGGCCCCAGGGCTCCACGGCCACCTCATCGGGAGAGGTCCCCGCTACCGATTTGACGGGATGGACGTGGAGTTCCTGGACATGCATGTTCGTCATGGGGGCATCATTCCAGCCGCCCCCGGGCGCTTACCAGCGGGTATGTGCCGCGGGCGCCGTCAGTAGCCGCGTCCCTGGTACGGGCGGCCGTACTGGTCCTCGTAACCGGAAGGCATTCCGGAGGGAACCGGAGCCGCGGCCTGCATCGGCCGCGGCGCGGCCGGGCGCATGGCCTCGTAACCGGAAGCCGCGGCCACCGGCCGGGGCTGCTGCGGCTGCGGCGCGTATCCGGAACGGGCTCCGGCCGGCTGCTGCTGCGGGATGTACGGCGCCGGCGCGTGCTGCAACGGCATGGGCTGCGGAGCGCCCTGCTGCTGGTACGGGTAGCCGTAGGCGGGCTGCTGCTGCGGGGAGGGGGCAGCGGGCAGCGCGGGCAGGGCCGACGGCAGGGCGGGCAGGTATCCGCCCGCGTAGCCGTTGTTGCCCTGGGGGGAGCTCTGCCCCTGGTAGCCGCCGCCCATGGAGTCGTAGGCGGCCGGCACGCGGATGGGCGCGATCTGAGGAGTGCCGCGTTCGGCGACGAGGGAGTCGTAGATGGGGGTGTCCGGGAAGGAGGGCGCGGAGTAGTAACCGCCGCCATAAGTGGAGCGGGGGGAGGTCATGGCACATAAGTTAAGCCCACGACTTCACGGGGTCCATAGCGAGGTCCCGTCAACACCGCGCTGACCTGCATATTCGCAGGTCAGCGCCACAGCTTTCACTTGACGTTCACGTGCACGATTCGTCGCTTTAAACCGCTCTTGTTCCTACTCGTGCCTCCCTGGAGGGGAGTTGGGGCAACGCCCCGCGCACCCCTGTGACCTCGCATGACGCGCGTTCAGGCCAGATCGAGACGTGTTTCAGGCATCGCTGGGACGGGCATAGGTGCGTCCCTTCCACGCCGCGCCGCGCCCGCGGTAGTGCTGGACCGCCGAGTCGACCGTCATCAGCAGGTAGAGCAGCGCGGTCAGCGGCAACAGCGGGGCGAGCACCGCCGACTGCCGGTAGTAGCGCAGCATCGGCAGGTACGTACCGGCCATCAGCAGCCAGGCCGCGGCGCCCGCCCACGCGGCCACGGGCCGCCCGGTCAACAGGCCCACCAGGCAGGTCACCGGCGGGGCCAGGTAGACGAGCGCCAGCCCCGCCACCGTCCCGACCAGGAGCAACGGCTGGTGCCGCAGCTGCGCGTAGGCGCTGCGCGAGACCATCCGCCACAGGTCACCGAGCCCCGCGTACGGGCGCACGCTGTCCACCCGCTCCGCCAGCCCGAGCCAGATCCGGCCACCGGCGCGCCGCACCGCGCGGGCGAGGGAGACGTCGTCGATCACCGCCTGACGGATCGACTCCGGTACGCCCGCCCGCACGGCCGTCTCCGTGCGCAGCAGCACGCACCCGCCCGCCGCCGCGGCGGTCCGTCCCGCCGGACGGTTGATCCAGCGGAAGGGGTAGAGCTGGGCGAAGAAGTACACGAAGGCCGGTACGACCAGGCGCTCCCAGACGGTGACCACCCGCAGCCGGGCCATCAGCGACACGAGGTCGAGGTCGGCCGAGACCGCGGCCGCGACCAGCTCGCGCAGACTGTCCGGCTCGTGCGCGATGTCGGCGTCGGTGAGCAGCAGGTACTCCGGCTCCCCGGCGTCCGCGGCCCGCGCGAGGCCGATGCCGTGCCGCACCGCCCACAGCTTTCCCGTCCACCCGGCCTCCGGCTCGCCCGGGGAGCAGACGGTGAGCGGCAGCCCGGGGTGCTCCCTGGCCAGCGCCAGGGCCAGCGCGCCCGTGCCGTCGGTGCTCCCGTCGTCGACCAGGAAGACCTCGGCCTCGCCGGGATAGTCCTGGGCGAGCAGCGAGGGAAGGCTCAGCGGCAGCACCCCGGCCTCGTCCCGGGCGGGCACGACGACGGCGACGGAGGGCCACCGGGCGGGCGGGGTGCGCGGCGGGAGCCGGACGTCGGTGCGCCAGAACATGCCCTGGCCGAAGGTGAGCCAGAGCCAGACGGCGAGCGACACGCAGGCGGCGATGCTGAGGGGGCCCATCCCCGCAGTGTGCCGAAACCGGCCGTGCGTGTCGCGTACCGACGCAGGCCCGCTCCGACCCGGATCCGGCGCCCGGGCGGCTCGACCGCCCGGGCGGTCCGGCGCGCGGGCGCTCGGCGTCCGGAAAGGGGTGTGGCGGGCCGGTCGGGGGCGGGGGTCGATTAAGGTGACCAAGTGAAGATCGCGCTCATGGACTCCGGCATCGGCCTCCTCGCGGCGGCCGCCGCGATGCGACGGCTGCGGCCGGACGCCGACCTGGTCATCTCCTCCGACCCCGACGGCATGCCCTGGGGACCGCGTACCCCCGAGGACCTCACGGGGCGGGCGCTGGAGGTCGCGCGCGCCGCGGCCGGGCTGCGACCGCAGGCCCTGATCGTCGCCTGCAACACCGCCTCCGTGCACTCCCTGCCCACCCTGCGGGCCGAGCTGGAGCCGGGGATCCCCGTCGTCGGCACGGTCCCCGCGATCAAGCCCGCCGCGGCCCGCGGCGGCCGGGTCGCCATCTGGGCCACCCCGGCCACCACCGGCAGCCCCTACCAGCGCGGGCTGATCCGCGACTTCGCCGCGGGCGTACCGGTCACCGAGGTCCCCTGCCCCGGTCTGGCCGACGCCGTGGAGTACGGGAACGCGGAAGCCGTCGTACGGGCCGTCGCCGCGGCCGCCGCACTGACCCCGCCGGACGTCACCGACGTGGTCCTCGGCTGCACGCACTACGAACTCGTCGAGGCCCCCATCCGGGCCGCCCTGGCCGAACGCACCGGCGGCGCCGCCCTCGTCTACCACGGCTCGGCGGAAGCCGTCGCCACCCAGGCGCTGCGCCGCATCGGCGCCCGCCCCGAGCCGGATCTGCCGCGCACCGGCACCCTGACCGTGCTGCACAGCGGCCGCCCGGGCGAACTGCCGGCCGCCGCCCTCGGCTACGCCGAGGGCCGCCTCCTGACCGCCGCCCAGGACGCCCCGGCCGGAGCGTAGTGCCGTGCCCGGGTCGTCGCCTTCGGGCTCGCCTTCCGGGTCGCCTTCCGGCGGTGCCTCAATCGCCGGCGGGGCTTGATCCGTCCGCTTCGACGAGGGCTTCGGCCAGCTCCCGCAGCGCGTCGGCGTCCAGGACCTGGTCGCCGAAGCCGGGCAGGGGGACGTGCAGGGGGTCGGTCCACCGCTCGGGGACCGCGCCTGATCCGTACACCGCGCCGGCCAGCGTGCCCGTCACCGCGGCCACCGTGTCCGTGTCGCCGCCGACGTCCACGGCCGCCCGCAGCGCCTCCTCGAAGCCCGTCGTCGTCCGCAGCGCCCACACCGCCGTGCCCAGGCACGGCCACACCGCGCCGTTGAACTCGGTCGCGAGCCCGGGATGCCAGCCCGGGGCGAGCACCCGGGCGTAGCGCTCCCGCTGGTCGGCGCGGACCTCGGCGAGCACCCCGGGCAGGGCGGCGAGCGGGTCCCCGCCCTCCAGGGCGGTCCGCACCAGCTCGTGCAGCACCGCCGTGCCCTCCCAGGCCGCGGCGTCGCCGTGCGTGAGCGCCGCGATCCGTCGGGCGGCGTCCATCGTCGCGGCCCGCCCCGCCGCGGCGAAGTACACCGCGGAGGTCGAGGCCCGCATCAGGGAACCATTGCCCGCGGCCCGGGCGTTGATCTGGAAGTGCAGCGCCGCGGCGAGTTCCCAGGACGCGCCGTTCGTCAGCACGTCCTCGGTCTGTAGCCCGATGTCCTTCGGTTCGCCCGCCGCCCACCGTTGGAACCGGGCGAAGACGTCCGGCAGTTGGAGTCCGCCGTGCTCCCGCAGCGACGCGCCCACGAGGACGGCCATCTGGGTGTCGTCGGTCGCCTCACCCGGATCCCAGCCGCCGCCCCCGCACATCTCGCCGCCCCCGCCCGGCGCCGGGAAGCGCGCGGAGAAGGCGCCCGCCGGGCCGAACTCGAAGGGGGCGCCCAGCGCGTCGCCGACCGCCGAGCCGAGGACGGCCCCCACGGCGCGGTCGGTGCGGGCGGCGCGGTCGGCGCGGTCCGGGCTCACGGGGCGGGCTCCGTCGGCGCGCCCGGGCACACGGCGTCCAGCACGCCCCGGGCGAAACCGTCCAGGTCGTCCAGCCCGGCCACGGCCAGCGTCCCCGGCGCCCCGGCCAGCAGGTAGGGGAGGGCCCCGTGCAGGACGAGGGTCAGCGCGCGGGCCCGTTCCGCGGTCCCGTACGCCCCCAGCCCGCGCAGCAGATGGGCGTGGGCCGCGAAGTCGGCGGCGGCGATCGGGTCCAGCAGCGCGGCCAGCCAGGGCCGCCGGGCGCCCTCGGCCAGCAGCTCCAGGTGGGCCAGTACGCGCGGGCGCCCCGGCCCCGCGACCTCGCGCAGCAGCCCGGCGAGCAGCGCGGCCACCCCGGCCCGGTCGGTCGGCCCGGCTCCCGCCAGCGCGTCCGCCCGCTCCCGGTAGCGCTCCAGGCACCGTTCGGCCACGGCCCGCAGCAGGGCGTCCCGGGTGGGGAAGTAGTTCTTGGCCGTGCCGAGCGGCACCCCGGCGACCGCGTCGACGGCCCGGTGGGTCAGCCCGCGGCCACCCGCCTCCGCCAGTACGTCGACGGCCGCGTCCCGCAGCAGTTCCCTGCGCTCCTGGTTCACCGGGGCAGCCTAACGACCCCGCCCCGGCGGCGTCCGGCCGCTTCCGGCGGGCTCCCGCCGCGCGTTTGTCCGTCCGGCGCGGCGGGCAGGCGCGGACAGCGGAGGCGCGGGGCGGACACGGACCGCCGCGCGGCCCGTCCGCCAAAGGGTCGAGAGGCGGTGGCGCGCGTGCGGAACGTGAGTACGCTGCTACACATGACGGACCACCCTCCGGGCCCGCTCTGGACCGGCCGGGCCTCGAACCGCGTGCAGTGGCTGATCGCCGCCGCCGGCGCGGCCTGCCTGGCGCTCGGCATCGAACTCGCCGTCGACTCCGCATGGACGGCCGGGATCATCCCGCTGGTGATGTCGGTCGTCGGCTGCCTCGCGGTCGGGCTGCTGATCCTCTACGGCACCCTCGCCTTCGTCCACGTCGCCGTCACCGTCGACTCCGAGAACATGGAAGTGCGGTGCGGGCACATAGGGCTGCCGCGCCGCCGGATCCGGCTCTCCGAGATCACCGCGGCCGAGTTCGTCCCCCGCATCACCCCGCAGCAGTGGGGCGGCTGGGGCTACCGCTGGCGGCCCGAGAAGGGCACGGCCGTCGTCGTCCGCCGGGGCGAGGGCGTCGAGCTGCGGCTCGGCGACGGCAAGCTCTTCACCGTCACGGTCGACGACGCCGAGAACGCGGTGCGCGTCATCCGTACGCACCTGCGCGCCCTGACGCGCTGACGCCGGATCGCCCACCCGGACCCCGACGCGCGCCCTCACCGGTCGGGGCACGGGTCGGCGACGTACACTCCGCCAGATGAGCAGCAGCGCCACCCGTGCGGTCGAGAACGAGCCCCCCGTCGTGCCCTCCGGCGAACCGGTGTCCCCACGGGCGCGCCGGATCGCCTGGCTGCTGCGCGCGGGCGGCTCGGTGGCGGCCGGGGTGCTGCTGTACCTGAGCTTCCCGCCCCGGCCCCTGTGGTGGCTGGCCCCCGTCGCCTTCGCGCTGCTCGGCTGGTGCCTCCAGGTGCGCCGGGCGCGCGCCGGATTCGGCTTCGGGCTGCTGGCCGGGCTCGGCTTCATGCTGCCGCTGCTCTTCTGGACCGGCGAGGAGGTCGGCCCGGTGCCGTGGCTGGCCCTCGCCGTGCTGGAGGCGCTCTTCGTCGGGCTCACCGGGCTCGGGATCACGCTGGTCCGGCGGTTGCCCGCCTGGCCCCTGTGGGCCGCGGCGGTCTGGGTGGCGGGCGAGGCGGTCCGGGCCCGCATCCCCTTCGGCGGCTTCCCCTGGGGCAAGATCGCCTTCGGCCAGGCCGACGGGTTCTTCCTGCCGCTGGCCGCGCTCGGCGGCACCCCGCTGGTCGGCTTCGCCGTGGCCCTGTTCGGATTCGGACTGTACGAGGCCCTGAGCGTGGTCCTCGCCCGGCGCACCGCCGCCAGGGCGACCCGCGACGGCTCCGGGAGCCCCGCGGGCGCCACGACCACGGCCGACGCCGACGTCACGGCAGCACCCGAAGGCACAGGAACCTCCGGCGCCACGCGGGCCCCCGGGGGCACAGGGGCCACCGCCCTCACGGCCGCCCTCGCCGCGCTCAGCGTCGTCGTACCGCTCGTGGCCGCCCTCGCCGCCCGCCCGCTGGTCTCCGACGCGGCCGAGGACGGCACGGCCGTGGCCGCCGTCATCCAGGGCAACGTCCCGACCATAGGGCTCGACTTCAACTCCCAGCGCCGCGCCGTCCTCGACAACCACGCCAAGCGCACGCTCCAACTCGCCGCCGACGTCAGGGCGGGCCGTGCGCCGCAGCCCGACTTCGTGGTCTGGCCGGAGAACTCCTCCGACCTCGACCCCTTCGCGGAGCCCGACGCCTACGCGGTGATCGACCGGGCCGTGAAGGCCATCGGGGTGCCCGTGGCCATCGGCTCGGTGATCGCCCCGGAGACCGGCCCGCTGCGCAACACCATGATCTTGTGGGATCCGGTCAAGGGGCCCACGTCCACCTACGACAAGCGCAAGATCCAGCCGTTCGGCGAACGCATGCCGATGCGCTCCTTCGTCCGGATCTTCAGCTCGGACGTGGACCGGGTCCGGCGCGACTTCGGTCCCGGCAAGGAGCCGGGGGTCTTCGACATGGCGGGCAGCCACGTCGGCATGGTCACCTGCTACGAGGCCGCCTTCGACGACGCCGTGCTCTCCACCGTCCGGGCCGGGGCGCAGGTCATCGCCGTCCCGAGCAACAACGCCACCTTCGGCCGCAGCGAGATGACCTACCAGCAGCTCGCCATGGACCGGGTGCGCGCCGTCGAGCACAGCCGGACCGTCCTCGTCCCCGTGACCAGCGGGGTGAGCGCCGTCATCCACCCCGACGGCAAGGTCGTCCAGCAGACGAAGATGTTCACCCCGGACGCGCTCGTCGCCACCATCCCGCTGCGTTCCTCGCAGACCCCGGCCACCCGGTTCGGCCCGCTCCCCGAGTACGCCCTGCTCGCGCTCGCGGCGGGCGGTTTCGGCTGGGTCCTGCTCCGCCGGGCCGGGGCCCGCCGCAAGGCGTCGTAGGGTCGGGGGATGAGCACCCCCGAGTTCATCCGCAGGATCCGCGAGCACGCCGGGCACCAACTGCTCCTGCTGCCCGGCGTGAGCGCCATCGTCGTCGACGACCTGGGGCGGGTGCTGCTCGGGCGGCGCGCCGACACCGGCGAATGGTCCGTGATCGGCGGCATCTGCGAGCCGGGGGAGCAGCCCGCGCTGACCGCCGTGCGCGAGGTGTACGAGGAGACCGCCGTGCGGTGCGTGCCGGAGCGGGTCGTCCTGGTCCAGCAGCTGTCGCGGATGGTCTACCCCAACGGGGACGAGTGCCAGTTCACCGACATCACCTTCCGCTGCCGCGCGATCGGCGGCGAGGCCCGGGTGAACGACGCGGAATCGCTGGAGGTGGCCTGGTTCGCCGCCGACGCCCTGCCGCCGCTGGAGCCCTTCGCCCTCGACCGCATCCACCGGGCGCTGTCGGACGAGGAACGGGCCTGGTTCGAGGTCCCCGACGAGGCGCAGGCCTTCCCCTCGCCCTAGGGGGAGGCTCCGGCCGGGGGGTGCCTCAGGACCACCAGGTGTCCCGCGTCCAGTGGTGCACCCCCGGGTCGGCGGCGCGGCCCGCGGCCTCCCGGTACAGCTCCTGCGCGCCGTCGCCCATGACCGCGCTGTAGGAGATCTCCGGAACCTCGCCACCGCCCTGGTACCCGCCCAGTACGCCCACCAGCGCACCGTCCGCCAGCCACGGGCTGCCGCTGGTGCCGCCCGTCAGGTCGGGGCAGCCGATCCGGCGCTGGGTGTCGCTCTGCATCGTGGTGTCGTTGGAGCAGACCAGCGCGGTCTCCTCGCTCGCCGGGTAACCGACGATCGTCACCGTCACGTCGTCGGGCTGCTCGGCGATCACCGGGAAGCCGCCGACCACGTCCTCGATCTGGCGGCCGTCCAGCGGGGCGACGGTCGCGAAGGAGATGTCCGCGTCCGGGTCCTGCCCGCTCTGCCAGCTGGGATCGACGTACTGCCCGGTGAGCTGCCACACGCCGTACGGCGCGGTGCCGTCGCGGTAGCCCGGTACGAAGACGGCGTTGCGTACGTCGCCCAGACAGTGCGCGGCGGTCGCGATCACGTCGTGCCCGTCGCTGCGGACCACGGAGGCGGTGCAGTAGTGCCCGCCGTCCAGTCCGCCCGCGAAGAGGGCGCCCACCCGCTGCGCCGAGCCGTCCGCCGGAGCCAGGACGGTCACCCCCAGGGGCGGCGCGGCCGAAGCGTCCGGGATGTTCACCGTGAGCAGTGCGGACATCGCGCCGATGGCCAGCACGGCACGGGCCGCGCGGCGGGCGCGGTGGGCCTTTCGGGGAAGCATGCGCTGGATCATGCTCCGAGCTTCCAACGCGAACCTTTGCCCGGAGCCTCGGATTCCATAAGAATCCGCTGTGAATTCGTGACCCGGAGGGTGGAACCCCGAGGCCCTAACGCGCGTCCGACCTCTGCTCGTACACCGTCACCCTGCGCCCGCGCACCTGTCGGTCGGCCACCGCCACGAAGCGCTCCCGGAGCACCGCGGCCTTCACCCGGTCCCGCTCCGCGCCCGACGGCTTCGCCACCTTCGCCGCGTCCGTGACCAGCAGGATCCGGCGGTGCGCGAGCATCGCGGCCCGCAACCGGGCCGGATCCTCGCCCTCGACGCCCTTGAGGGTCCCGGAGGCGGCGGGGGAGCGCACGAGCGCGATGTCGGCGAGCCCCGCGAAGCTGCCGGGCGAGACGAGCGCGGTGTCCCGGCGCGCGGCCGGCACGTAGAGCACCGCGTCCCCGGCGCCCTTGAGCCCGGCCACCTCGTCCGCCACGGCGAGCACGTCGTCCACCCGGCTGGCCGGGGCCCGCCTGCCCAGCTCCAGCGGCAGCATCGAGAGCGCCGCCCCCGTGATCGCCACCGGTACGACCAGCGCGGCGCCCCGGAGCGAGCGCCGCGCGGCGGCCCGTACGCCCGCGCCCAGGGCGGCGCCGATCAGCAGGGCCAGTCCCAGCATCGAGAAGAGCACGTACCGGTCGAGGAACAGGGGCTGCACCAGCGACAGCCCGGCCAGTGCCGCGAAGGGCACCACCAGCAGCGGCAGCCCGACGGCGGCCACCGAGGGCCGCCCGGCGCGCGGCCGCTCCAGCAGGGCGCCGACGGCGCCGATGGCCAGCAAGATCGCCGGGCCGACCAGCATCGACCAGGTCAGCGGCGGTATCCAGGACACCTGGCCGGACTGGGTCCGGCTGAACAGGATCAGCGGCAGCGCCCCCAGCACCGCTCCCGTCGAGGCCAGCGCCCACCGCAGCAGGACCGGCCGCCCGGCCCGCACCCACCACAGGGTGGCCGCGTGGGCGGGCAGGACCAGCAACGAGAGCCAGTTCAGCAGGGCGCACACCAGCACGGTGACGCCGTACGCCCACCAGCGCCCCCGGCCGCGCAGCCCGTCCGGTCCGGCCTCCGGTCGGCCCACCAGCAGCAGGGTCGAGAGCCCGGCCCCGGCCGCGACGAGGGCGTACGGCCGTCCCTCCTGGAGCTGGAACTGCACGGCCGGGAGCAGCCCGAGGGCCGTGCCGGCGCCGATCCCGGCCCAGGAACCGGCCCGCCCCGGGGTCAGCCTCCGGGCGAGGGTCGCCACGCAGCCCGCCGCGACCGCGACCGCCAGCACGGAGGGCAGCCGCAAGGTGGTCGTGCTCGCCCCGAACACCTCGAAGAGGCCGTGCATGAGCAGGTAGTACAGGCCGTGCACGGCGTCGACGTTGCCGAGCATGCGCCAGATCTCGCCGGTGGAGCGCAGGGCCACCTGCCAGGTCGCCGCCTCGTCGCGCCAGACGCTGTCCTGCCGGGAGAGCCCCCACAGGCCGAGCCCCAGGGTCCACAGGAAGGGCACGAGCGCCACCGCCCACGCGGCGTACCGGCGCCCCTCCTGCGGGACCCCGGCCGGAGGGACTCCGGGCCGGGAGGTGCGGGAGGAGCTGGATGCGCCGGAAGTCATGGAAGTGCTCGGGTCCTCGGTCGGCCGTTCGGGGTTCGTCCACCAGTCTATGGACGTGGCGGAGGGTTCCCGACCGCTTGTTGTGCACCGCGGTACGTGATCGCCCCCGCCGCCCGCCCCTAGCCTCGCCGCAAGGAGCACGCAGGAGCAGTAGGTACGAGGGGCGGCAACCCGGTGAACTGGCTCATCCACGACTACCGCGAGAACGATCTCGCCGCGGTCGTCCACCTGATCGACACCACCGCCGAGCTGGGCCAGGAGTCCGTCTTCTCCCTCGCCGAGTGCATCAGCGCGCTGACCGGGCGCCAGCCCGCCGTGGTCGCCGTCCACCAGGGGGTCCCGATCGGCGCGGCCCTGGCCTGCGTGGCGGGGGAGCGCGCCTGGGTGATGCGGATCGCGATCTCGGCCGGGTGGCGCGGCCGCGGCCTGGCCAGCGCGCTGCTCGTGGAGCTGGAGCGGCGGCTGATCGCGGCCCGGGTCGGGCGGATCGCCTACGTCCTGCCCGAGGAGGACCTGCTCGGCGAGGGGCTCCTGAACGCCGGGTACACGCGCCAGCCCGCCGTCGCGTACTTCGAGAAGACCGAGCCGCTGCACGGACCGGCGGCCGGACTCCTCGACGAGCTGGGCGGCCGCTTCCTGCCGTCGGACCTCTGGGACGCCGTCGCCGGGATGGAGACGGAGAAGGACCTGATCGAGCGGCGCGTGGTGCTGCCGCTCGCCGAACCGGAACGGGCCGCCCAGCACGGGGTGCGACCGCCGCGCGCCATCACGCTCTTCGGACCGCCCGGCACCGGCAAGACCACCTTCGCCCGCGCGATCGCCTCCCGCCTCGGCTGGCCCTTCGTGGAACTCCTGCCCTCCCGGCTCGCCGACGAGGGAAACCTGGCCACCGCCCTGCGCGGCGCCTTCGCGCGCATCGCCGAACTGGAACGGGTCCTGGTCTTCATCGACGAGGTCGAGGAGATCGCGCCCGTGCGCACCGAGCCCGCGCAGCCCGGCGGGATCCACGGGGTCACCAACGAGCTGCTCAAGCTGATACCCGGGTTCCGCGAGGGCGGCGAGCGGCTGCTGGTCTGCGCGACCAACTCGATCCGCTCGCTGGACCCGGCCTTCCTCAGGCCCGGCCGCTTCGACTACCTCATCCCCATCGGAACGCCGGACGCCGGGGCGCGCGCCGCGATCTGGGCCCGCTACACGGCGGGCCGCGCCGACGTCGACGTGGCGGCGCTGGTCGGGGCGAGCGAGCTGTTCACCCCCGCGGACATCGAGCACGCGGCGCGGATCGCGGCCCAGGTGTCCTTCGAGCGGGACCTGGAGGGGGCGGGCATCCGCGGGGCGTTGGCCGGGCCGCCGGGCGCGGGCACCGAGGACTACCTGGCCGCCGTCGCCCAGTGCCGACCGACCGTGACCCCGGCGCTGACCGGACAGTTCGAGGCGGACATCACGGCGCACGCCCGCTTCTGAGGGGTACCACGGCCCCGGAGCCCGGGGCCGGGAGACGGAAGCGGCCCGCAGCTGCTCCCCAAAGCAGCTACGGGCCTCCCCGCGCGGACTCGGCATCCGTGCGGGACGGCCACGTTCCGGTTGGGGTGTACGCCGGCTGGAACGTGGCACGCAGGGGTGCCGGGGAGGTGTCCTGCACACCTCCGTCAACGTCTACGAGTCAACCAGCGGGCCCACCGCCGGGGCTTCGGCCGGACGGCCACGGCCGGATGGGCCGAACGGCGGAGGGGCGGGCGGACGCCGAGGGGGGTCGGACGGGCCGCCGATCGGGTTACTGTCACACCGTCCGACCGGGACGCGATCCGATCCGCTACGACGCCGGAGACTGCCATGGGCTTCGTGATCTTCATGACCCTGCCGGGACTCGCCCTGCTGCTCACGGCCATGGCGTTCCTCGACCTCGCGCTCGAACGGGCGGGCCGGGCCGGGGTGCTGCCCTGGCGCTGGAGCGGGCGGCAGGGCCAGATCTCCTCCACGGGCTTCGAGCAGCTCCACGCGAGCTTCTCCCCGGGCAAGCAGAACGAACTGAAGGAGCGGCAGAGCGCCCTCGTCATGCGGGACGACGAGGAGGACGGCGCCCCGCCGCGCACCCGCGTCGACCTCGACGGCGGGCGCGCGGTGATCCGGCTCCCCGCGCTCCCGCCCGCCCCGGACGCCGCCCCGATCAGCGGGGACAGCGGTAGCTGAACTCCACGGCCGCCGTGTGCGGGCTCGGTTCCTCGATCCGCACCTCGGCCCGGGCCGGGTAACCGCCCGTGCCGTGGAAGGTCCACAGCAGGTGCAGCCGCGCCTCGTGCTGACCGCGCGGCACCCGCTCGGTCAGCCGGTCGGAGGTGCTGCCGTCACTGCGCACCCAGCGGTAGGTGATCGTCCCGGGCCGCCCGTCGGTCCGTACCACGGCCACCACGTCGGCCGCCGCATCGCAGGCCGGCCCCTGCGCGTCGGTGCTCACGGTGACGTCCCGCACCGCCAGGGCCGGCCCGTACCGCTGCCAGGCCAGGTACGCGAGCACGGCCGCCAGCACGACCAGCGCCAGCGCGTAGCGGCGCAGCCCCGCGCCCCGGCGCCGTCGCCGCGGGGCGGCGGGCTCCGCCGCGGTCACCGGGAAGGGCGCGGCCAGCGCGGCCGTCACCCCGGGCCCGAAGCGCAGCACGGAGCCCTCGACCCGGTCGGGCACCGCCTCGGGACCGTCGAACCGGCGGGTCGCCGCGAGGGCGTCGGGCCGCTCCGGCGGGCCGCTGATCCAGTGGCTGCCGAGCACGGTCGCGCTGTAGTCGTCGTCCTGGGGCGCGCGGGGATCGCTCATCGCGGGACCTCCACCCGCGGGACCTCCACGACCGAGCAGCGCGGGATGGCCGCCGTGGCGGTCGCCGACTTGTTCCCCGCGGTCGGCACCGTGGTGACGCGCACGCTCAGGTAGCAGCCGCGGCCCTGGGTGAAGGTGTGCGTCTGCGGAGGCAGCGCGCCGCCCTGGGTCCTGGCACTGGTCGAACCGTCCGCCACGCGGAGGTCGCCCTCGTAGGCGCCGAGGAACCACTCCAGGACCACGGTCGCCTCGCCGCCCTTGACGCCGAGGGAGACGGTCGCCTGCCCGGCGCGCGTCCCGGCGCGCAGCGCGACCGACACGGAGCCGACGACCACGGTCGGCCTGGGGGACGGAGTCGGGGTCGGGGTCGGCGTGGGGGTCGGCGTCGGGGTCACCGACGTGCTCGGGCTCGGGCTCGTACCCGCGCTCGCGCTCGTGGTCGGGCTCGGCGGGACGGACGCCGAGGGGGACGCGGAGGTCGAAGGGGAGGCGGAGCCGGAGGCCGAGGGGGACGGGCCGGAGCTCGGCGGGGCGGACCCGGGCGGGCCCGCGCTGGTCGTCGCGAAGGCGCTCACCGCGGAAGTGGAGTCCGGGGAGGCGCCGACCGCCTCCGTCGCGAACAGCAGCACGGTCCCCAGCACCAGTGCCGTACCGGCCGCCACCCAGCCCCGCCTGCCCGGCCGCCAGGAGACGGGCGGCGGCGGGAGCACGGTGGTGGCCAGCGCGGTCGTCCCGGCGCCCGGCGCACCCGCCGACGGGAAGAGCAGCGGCAGCAGCGCGGCCAGCGCCGCCAGCTTGCGCTGCCCGCGCTCCTCCCAGTCGGGCCCGTAGGCCGCGCGGGCCAGGTCCTCCAGCTCCACGACGAAGGCGTCCGCGTTCTCCGGGCGCTGCTCCGGCTGCTTCGCCATGCCGCGCCGGATCAGCGGCCGCACCGGCTCGGGGGCCTCGGACTCGGGTACCGGCGCCTCGATGTGCTGCACCGCCAGCTCGGCGAAGTTCTCCCCGGCGAAGGGCTTGCGGCCGGTCAGGCACTCGAAGAAGGTCGCCGTCGCCGCGTACACGTCGGCCGCCGGGGAGGCGGGCTCGCCCTGCCACTGCTCGGGGGCCATGTAGGCGGGAGTACCGGCCACCCCCGGCTTGGTGCCGCGCCCCGTCGCGATCCCGAAGTCCACGAGCTTGGACGAACCGTCCTGGGCGACCAGCACGTTCTCCGGCTTGTAGTCCCGGTGGACGACCCCGGCGCGGTGCGCCTCGGCCAGCCCGAGCAGCGATCCCTTGAGCACCACCAGCGCGGCCTCCGCGTCGGTGGCGCCCGAGCGCTTGAGGACCGCGCGCAGGGATATCCCGTCCACCAGCTCCATCACGATGGCGGCGCCGCCGGGTGCCTCCACGTACTCGTACAGCCCCACCACGTACGGCGAGTGCAGCCCGCCCAGCAGCCGCGCCTCCGCCCGGAACTCCCGGACGAAGGCCGGGTCGTGGCGCAGCCGGTCGGCGAGGTACTTGATCGCGACCGCGGTACCCGTCGCGTCGTGCACGGCGAGCACCACGCGCCCGCTGCCGCCCGATCCGAGCTCCCTGCTCTGCGTGTAACCGGGGACGGTCCACGTGTTCATCCTTCGCCCCCTGCCATGGCGTCGCCGCGTCCTGCGCTGTCGTCGGACGGCCCGGCGGTGCCGGGCCATCTCCTGGGACACGGATTGTGCCGTGGCCGGTTCCCGGCCGTACACCCGTCTCACCCACTGGTTTCCGGCCGGTCGTTCCCGGCCGGGGCGGCGGGTCGGGCGGAGGCGGGGCGGCGGGGCGCGGTCAGGCCGCGGCCTCCCGCACCGCGATCATGTCGTGCAGCCGCTCGGCCGCCGCCCGCCCGAAGGCCGGGTCGTTGATGTGGGTGTCGTAGTCGTAGAGCCGGGTGGCGCTGCCCCGCAGCCCCTCGCGCAGGGCCGTGAACAGCGCCCGGTCCGCGACCGCGTCGTGGTACGGACCCCCCGGCGCCCCCAGGGTGGAGAGCCCGCGCAGCGGCAGGCACACGGCGGTCGGCCCGGTCGCCACCCGCAGTTTGGCCGCGACCCTGCGGCCCAGCTCGGTGCACTCGGCCTGGGTCGTGCGGATCACCGTGATCGACGGGTTGTGCACCCGCACCCGCCGGTAACGGGCGTGCTCGGGCAGGCTCTCCAGCGGCCCGAACTTGACCATGTCCAGCGCGCCCAGGCTCACCACCTGGGGGACCCCGGCCCGCCCGGCCGCGCTGAGCCGGTCCGGGCCGGCGGTCAGGATCCCGCCGCACAGGTCGTCGGCGAGTTCGCTGAGGGTGAGGTCGAGCACGCCCGCGAAGAGCCCCTGCCCGGCGAGGGTCTCCAGGGTGCGGCCGCCCGCGCCGCTGGTGTGGAAGACGAGGACCTCGTAGCCGAGTTCGGTCAGCCGCTCGCGGGCCGCGTCCACACCGGGCGTGGTCACCCCCGCCATGCTGGCGGCTATCAGCGGTCGTCCGCCCGCGCCGAGCCGGGTCGCCCGCGCCTCGTGGGAGGTCCGTGCGTAGGCCTTCGCCATCGCGGCGACGGCCTCGGCGGCGTTCGCCAGGACGGGAGCGGAGACGCTGTTGATCCCCGCGATGTCCACCACGCTGTACATCATCGTGATGTCCGACGATCCGACGTACGGGGCCACGTCTCCGGACGCCATGGAGGACACCATCAGTTTCGGCACCCCGAGGGGCAGGGCCCGCATCGCCCGGGTGGCGATGGAGGTGCCCCCGCTACCGCCTATCGCCAGCACGCCGTCGAGCCGCCCCTCGGCGTGCAGGCGCACGAGGGTCGCCTCGGCGCCCCTGGCCATCGTGGTCACGGCCGCGCCCCGGTCGGCGGCCGCGCGCAGTTCCGTCAGTTCCGTTCCCGCTGCCCGGGCCACCGCTTCTCGCGGGACATCGGCGGGCACCCGGGGATCGCCCATGATTCCTGTGTCGACCAGGACCACCTCGACGCCGGCGCGCGCGATCCGCTCGCGCAGCCAGCCGTACTCGACACCCTTGGTGTCCAGGGTTCCCACCAGCACGACGCTCGTCATGAGTTGTAATGTCCACGCAGTCGAGCCCGCTGGCAAGTCAAGGTCGAGTCAATCGTTCAATAGCATCAATAGCCGTTCCAGGAAAGGGACTTGGCCCACGACCATGCTGCTGCGCGCCAGCGGGGGAGCGAACCAGGCCACGCGGTCCAGCTCGGGAAAGTCCTGCACCCTCCCCGACCCCGGCGGCCACTCCATCGAGAAGGTCCCGGGCCGCATCAGCGCCGGGTCGAGGTCCGCTTCGACGGCCCAGACGGTGACCAGCTTCCCGTTCGACTGGCGGACCTCGCCCAGGGGGAGGTAGGCGCCCTCCGGCGGCGGCAGCCCGATCTCCTCGGTGAACTCCCGGCGGGCCGCGTCCCGCGGGGCCTCGTCCGCCAGGTACTCGCCCTTGGGGATCGACCAGGCACCGGCGTCGCGCCGCTCCCAGAACGGACCGCCCATGTGCCCGAGCAACACCTCGACCCCGGCCGCCGGGGCCGCGTCCACGGCGGGGCGGCGGAAGAGGAAGAGGCCCGCACTGCGCTTCTGCGTCATGGCCCATGCATGCCCGGTGCGGGCGCCGCTCAATGCTGGTGCGGGCCCTCGCGGTGCACCGGCCCGTGGGCGTCCGCGCAGTGCCCGTCCGCGTCCTGCGGCCGCTCGCCCGCCCGGCCGACCGACAGCAGGGCGTCCTGCACGTGGTCCACCTGCAAGGTGGTGTGGGTGATCCCGTAGTCCGCGCGCAGCATCTTCTCCAGGTCGCGGCGCACGGCGTGGCAGTCGCCCGCCGGTTCCACCAGGACGTGCGCCGAGAGCGCCGCCTGACCGGAGGTGATCGTCCAGATGTGCAGGTCGTGCACCTCGGTCACCGGACCGTGCGCCACCAGCCGGTCGCCGACCGCGTCCGGGTCCACATGGGCCGGAGCGGCCTCCAGCAGGATCCGTCCGGACTCGCGGATCAGTCCGTACCCCGCCTTGACCATCAGTACCACCACGATCAGCGTGGCGATCGCGTCCGCCTGGACGAAGCCGGTGGTGAGCACGATGAGACCGGCCACCGCCGTCCCGATGAAGGCGAACAGGTCGTTGAGGATGTGCTGGTAGGCGCCCTCGACGGCCAGCGAGGACCGGTTGGCCTTGGAGATGCACCACGCGCAGACCACGTTGACCACGATGCCCGCCAGCGCGGTGACCAGGACCAGCCCGCCCTGGACCGCGGGCGGATCGATCAGCCGGCGGACCGCCTCGTACGCCAGCCAGAGCGCCAGCAGCAACAGGGTGAGGCCGTTGGCCTGCGCGGAGAGGATCTCCGCACGCTTGAGCCCGTAGGTGAACCCGCCGCGCGCCGGCCGGGCGGCGAGCCGCATGGCTATGAGCGCCAGGACGATCGAGACGGCGTCGGTCAGCATGTGGGCGGCGTCGGAGATCAGGGCCAGCGACCGGGCCACGACACCGATGACGACCTCGACCGCCATGAACGCGCCGATCAGGCCGAGCGCGATCCCCAGCCAGCGGCGGTCGGCGTTCGCCACGACCCCGTGCGAGTGCCCACCGTGCCCGCCGTGGCCGTCGTGCCCGCCCCCCTCGGTCCCGCCCGGCGCGTGGTCGTGTGCGTGGTCGTGCGCACTCATCGCTGGTCCCCCGTCCCTTCGATCCCGTCGGCCCGCCCGGATCCGACAGCCGGTCCACTCGGATCCGACGGTCTGTTCGGATCCGACGCGTGAAGTGAAGCGCACCCGCGCGGGATCGGCAAAGGCTGCAACGGGGACCGTTGTCATTACCCATAAGAACGCTCTGACCTGCGGCGATGTCAGGCAGTGGCCGAACGGGCCCGATCGGCCGTCCCGTGGGAAAATCGCCTCATGGTCCAGCGCCACGGTGTGCCGACCGCCCCCGAACTGGTCATGGAGACCGACAGGGGGTCCACCGTGATGAGCCCCGGCCGGACCTACCACGTCGGCCGCGACCCCCAGTGCGAGATCTGCTTCGACGATGCCCGGGTCTCCTGGCACCACGCCGTCCTGCGTCCCGACGGCGACCACTGGACGGTCGAGGACGAGGGCAGTACGAACGGCACCTGGGCCGAGGGCCACCGGGTCCGGGCGTGGAGCGTCGGCCCCGGCAGCGAGCTGCGCTTCGGCCACTCCCTCAACGGCCCGCGGGCCGTCTTCGCCGCCCCCGGACGCCCCCCGCCCGCGCCGCCGGGCCGCCCCGCCGCGTCCCCGCGCCCCTCCTCCGTCACCAACCCGGCCTTCACCGGCACCTTCCGGCGGCCCACCTCGGTCCGCGCGCTCCCGGCCCGCGGCGCGGGCGTACCGCGCACCGCCCTGGCCATCGGCCGCGACCCCGACAACGACCTCGTCCTCGACGACCTCGTGGTCTCGCGGCGCCACGCCGAACTGCGCTCCCTGCCCGACGGCGGCTACGAGATCGCCGACCTCGGCAGCCACAACGGCACCTACCTCAACGGCTACCCCGTGGACCGGGCCGCCCGCCTCACCGAGGGCGACATCGTCGGCATCGGCCACCGCGCCTTCTGCCTCGTCTCCGGACAGCTCCAGGAGTACGTCGACACGGGCGAGGTGTCCCTGGAGGTCCAGGACCTCACCGTCGCCGTCGACCACGGCCGCAAGGTCCTCCTCGACCACGTCTCCTTCCCCGTCGGCGCCAAATGCCTGCTCGCCGTCGTCGGGCCCAGCGGCGCGGGCAAGTCCACCCTCCTCGGCGCCCTCACCGGGCTGCGCCCCGCCGACCACGGCACCGTCCTCTACGACGGCCGCGACCTCTACCGCGACTACGCCGAACTCCGCAGCCGCATCGGCCTCGTCCCGCAGGACGACATCCTGCACGCACAGCTCACCGTCCGCCGCGCCCTCGGCTACGCCGCCGAACTCCGCTTCCCGCAGGACACCGCGAAGGCGGAACGCGAGGCCCGGGTCGCCGAGGTGATCCGCGAACTCGGCCTCGACCAGCGGGCGGACCAGCCGATCCACAGCCTCTCCGGCGGCCAGCGCAAACGCGTCTCGGTGGCCCTGGAACTGCTCACCAAACCCTCCCTGCTCTTCCTCGACGAGCCGACCTCCGGCCTCGACCCCGGGATGGACCGCTCCGTGATGCACATGCTGCGCGGGCTCGCCGACGACGGACGCACCGTGATCGTCGTCACCCACAGCGTGCTCAGCCTCGACGTCTGCGACCGGCTGCTCGTCCTCGCCCCCGGTGGCCGGATCGCGTACTACGGCCCCCCGGACAAGACCCTCGACTTCTTCGGCTACGACCAGTGGCCCGAGGCCTTCGAAGCCTTCGAGAACGACCAGGGACGCGACTGGGCCGGTGAGTACCGGGCCTCGCCCTACCAGCGCCGCTACGCCACCAGCGCCGCCTCGCCCGTGCGCGCCCGCACCGACGGCGCCCCCTCCGCCTCCGCCGCGGGCCTGCGGGTGCCCCCGCCCAAGCCGCAGAGCTGGGGGGCGCAGCTCGGGACCCTGATCCGGCGGTACGCCGCCGCCCTCGGCGCCGACCGCACGTTCCTGGCCATCATGGTCGCGCTGCCCTTCGTCATGGGAGCCATGGCCCGCGCCCTGGCCGGCAGCGAGCTGACCCCGGAGACCGCCATCAACGCCCTGCTCATCCTGAATGTGGGCGGGGTGCTGACCGGCGCCGCCAACGCCGTGCGCGAACTCGTCAAGGAGCGCGTCATCTACCAGCGCGAACGCGCCGTGGGACTGTCCCGCTCCGCCTACCTGATGTCCAAGGTGGTGGTCCTGGGCGCGATCACCGTCGCCCAGGCCGTGGTCCTCACCCTCGTCGGCCTCTTCGGCGTGAAACACAACGCACCGGGCGGCAAGGGCGTCCTGCTGCCGCCGCTGATCGAGATCACCCTCGCCGTGGCGCTGCTGTCCTTCACCGCGATGATGCTCGGCCTGCTGGTCTCCGCCCTGGTCAAGAAGGAGGAGGTCACCATGCCCCTGCTGGTCCTCCTCGCCATCGTCCAGGTCGTCTTCTGCGGGGCCCTGCTCCAGCTGAACGGCGTGCCGGTGATCGAGCAACTGGCCTGGTTCGTGCCCTCGCGGTGGGCGCTCGGCGCCATGGCCGCCACGATCGACCTCGGCGCGCTCGTCCCCGGGAAGCTCACCGACGATCCGCTCTTCGCCCACTCCGCCCGGATCTGGCTGCTCGACCTCGGCATGCTGGTCGCCCTGTCCCTGCTGTTCGGGCTGCTGGTCAGCCGCCTGCTGCGGCGCCACGAGCCCGCGATCATGCGGAAGTAGGGGGAGCGGACCCGATGACGCTGCCGACGGGAGGCCCGGACGGGATCGCGGACTTCCGGCCCACGCATGTCGTCCCCCAGGAGGGGCTGCCCGCCTGGGAGGCCCCGGACCTCTCGCTGGCCACCACCCCGCTGGACCCGTTCCTGCCCGTACAACTGCTGTCCCGGCGCGGGGAGTGGGGGGAGGTCCTGTGCTCCAACGGATGGTCCGCCTGGGTGGACGGGCGGCTGCTCGTCGCGGTCCCGCAGCCGCCGCCCACCGCCGGGCGGCCGCTCAGCCGTACGGAGGACCCGCGCCCGCTGCTGGCGCGCTCGGTCGACGCGCTGGAGCGCTACCGGCGGGCCGTGGAGGACCTGGCCGCCGGGCGCGCGGACACCGAGGCGTTCCGGCGGGGGACCCGCGGGCTGCGCGCCGGGGTGGTCGTGGACGGCGAGTCCGTCTGGATCTACGACGAGAGCGACGGACGCTGGATGTACGGCGACGGCACCCGGCTGACGACGTACGCGGTCCCGGCCGCGCCGGGCGCCCGCCCGGGCGCCCGCCCGGGCGCGCGGACGGGCGCCGGCGGGGAGCGGGACGACGCGGCGGGGGCGGGCGCGCGGCAAGCGATGCCGGAGCCGGACGGACCCGGTGGCGGATCGGCGTCCCACGCGCCGACCAGGCTCGTGGGCCTCCCGGACGAGGAGCGGGAACCGGGCGCAGGCCCGGAGGCGCGATGACGGCCGGGGAGGCGCCCGGGGAGGCGTCCGGGGCCGACGGCGCCCCTGGTCCCGGATCCGGATCCGGATCCGACGCGGAGCCGGTCCGCGGGCGCCCCTCCGACCTGCGGGGCAAGCGCATCGCGGGCTACCAGGTCGAGAGCGAGCTCGGCCGCGGCGGCATGGCCGTGGTCTACCGCGCCCTCGACCTGCGCCTGGACCGCACGGTGGCGTTGAAGCTGCTGGCCCCCGAACTCGCGCGCAACGACACCTTCCGGCGCCGCTTCGCGCACGAGTCGAAGGTCGCGGCCGCCATCGACCACCCGCACATCGTGCCCGTCTTCGAGGCGGGCGAGACCGACGGGCTGCTGTACATCGCCATGCGCTACGTCGCCGGGCAGGACCTGCGGGCGATGCTGGACCGCACCGGCCCGCTCCCGGTGGAGGCCGTCGCCCGCATCGCGGCCCAGGTCGCCTCCGCCCTGGACGCCGCCCACGACCACGACCTGGTCCACCGCGACGTGAAGCCCGGCAACATCCTGGTCGCCGGGGGCACGGACAGCGAGCACCCCGAGCACGTCTACCTGACCGACTTCGGCCTGACGAAGAAGTCCCTGTCGCTGACCGGCTTCACCAGCGTCGGCCAGTTCGTCGGCACCCTCGACTACGTCGCCCCCGAGCAGATCTCCGGCAAACCGGTCGACGGCCGCTGCGACGTCTACAGCCTGGGCTGCGTGGTCCACGAGATGCTGACGGGCGGCCCGCCCTTCCAGCGCGACGACGACATGGCCCTGCTCTGGGCCCACCAATACGATCCCCCGCCCCCGCCCTCCTCCCTGCGCCCGGAACTCCCGCCCGCCGTGGACGACGTGCTCGCCCGCGCCCTGGCGAAGTCCCCGGAGGAGCGCTGGCCCAGCTGCCTGGCCTTCACCTCGGCGCTGCGCGGCGCGGGCGCCGGCAAGGCCGCCCCGCGCGTCCCGGTCCTGCCCCCGTCCCCCTCCGCCCCGGCTCCGCCCCCGCCGGGGTGGGCCCTGCCGGTCTTCCGGCGGCCGGCGGGCTGAGGAGCGCGGTCCCGGTCCCGGGGGGGGCAGGGGAGTCAGGAGGGCGGGCCCGCTTCGACCCGGCCGCGGCGCCGGACCGGGGTGGCGAGGAGGGCGCCGAGGAACCCGGCGACCGCACCGCACACCAGGGCGAGGGCGACCGTACGCCACAGGGCGGGGAGCAGCCGCACCTTCCCGCCGAGGCCGTCCACGTCACCGATGCCGAGCAGCGACAGGCCGAACCGGGCCTCGACCCCGGCCAGCAGACAGACCACGAGGGTGCCCACGGCCAGGGCGACGCCCAGGTGCAGGGCGTGCTGCCAGGGGCGGACCCGCGCGGGGGAGCGGGCCGCCATCACGAAGGCCGCGCCGAGCAGCAGCACCGCGGCGACGGCCACCAGCCACCAGGCCCTGGAGTCCTGCCGGGCCAGCGAGCCGACGTCCACGGTGGAGAGGTCGGGCGTGCGCAGCACCTCGTCCAGGACCTTGGGCATCGGCAGCCCGAAGGGGCCCTCGACGTGCCCCTGCCAGGCCCCGCCGAACCCCAGGGTGAGCGCGAGCCAGGCGAGGTTCGGCAGCCCGAGGAGGACCACGGCCAGGGTCTCCCGGCCGTGCCCGCGGGTGGCGGCGACCACCACGCCGACGACCACGCCCAGAGCGACGTACGCGAGGAGCAGCGCGACGACGGCGGACGCGGCCGGGCGCACGGCCCCGTGGAAGCGGACCAGCCGGTCCGGCAGCGGCGCGCGCCGCGACACCAGCAACGAGATCAGCAACAGGCCCAGGATCCACAGGAGTCCGAAGAGCAGGGTGGCGGGCAGGGCGCTCTCGAAGCCCACCGTCGGTGCGGAGTCGAGGAGTTCACCGATCTCCCCGATCGGTGAACTTCCGGTGGAGAGGCCGAAGGTGTGCCGGGCGTAGAGGGCGAAGGCCGTCAGGACGAGCAGCCAGAGCAGCACCAACGGGGCGGCCCGGGACAGGAGTTCGCGCGGTCGGGCGACCGCGTGGTGGCGCATCGGGCGCAGGAAGCAGAAGGCCGCGGTCAGCGCCCCGGCCAGGCTGACGGACAGCGGCATGACCGACAGCCCGCCCTGGGCCCCCGCGAGGAAACCGGCCCCGCCGGTCACGTCCACCGTGCCGCCCGCGGCCATCACGACCACGGCGGCCACCACGTGCGGGAAGGCCCCGCCGGGCAGCTCGTCCGCGCCCGCGCAGAGCAGGCCCGCCGTCGCGACGACGGTCATCGCGGCGAAGCCGGCCAGGACGGCGATCAGCGCGTCCGGCCACACCCGCTCGGAGCCCCGAGATGTACGGCTCACACGCAACGGTAGGCACCCTCCGCTTGCGGGCACCACCTGAACGGCGCACACAATGGTCGGCAGGAGTGCACGAAATCCACGGAATCCGGTGATTTCCGCAGGAGCAAGCCTTTCGCGACATGCGGAACATTCACCCGGGTACCGGAACTCCTCCGCCTGGGAAGAAGAGCCCGTGACAACGCAACCTTCCGGCCAGTTGCCGCCCGAGCGCCCCTCGGGACCTCCTTCGGGATCTCCCTCCGGGGCGCCGTCAGGTCCGCCCTCCGGCCCGCTCTCGGGCGGACGGCACGGCCCGCCGCCACCCCCGCCCGGCGCGCCCCCCGGGGAGGGCACGCCCGGATCGGCCGGGCCGCCGCCCCGGGGTCCCTGGTGGAAGTCCGTACCGCGGCTCGTCACCGCCCTCGTCGCGGTGGCCGCCGCGATCACGCTGACGGTCGTCCTCACCCGCCCCTCAGGCCCCTCGCACAACGAGGGGGAGGTCTTCCTGCAGACCACCTCCGCAGCGGGCCCCGACCCGTTCACGGAATCGACGGTCGCGCAGACCGCGGCGGAGGAGATCCAGCCGACGGCCACGGCCACCACACCGGTGCCGGGCAGGACGCCGACGGTCGCCCCGACGGGTCCCACCCAGGGAGCGACGGTCACCCGCAGCGTGAGCGGCTCGGCGCCGGGGCTGTACGGCGGCACGAAGGACATCGCCAGCTGTGACGTGGAGAAGCAGATCAAGGTGCTCTCCGCCGACCCGGTCAAGAACAGCGCCTTCGCCTCGGGCGTAGGCATCCAGCCGGTCGCGGTACCGGGCTTCCTGCGCTCGCTCACCCCCGTGCAACTGCGCGTGGACACCCGGGTCACCAACCACGGCTACCGGGACGGCAAGATCACCAGCTACCAGGCGGTACTCCAGGCGGGGACGGCCGTCCTCGTGGACGACCGCGGCGTGCCGCGGGTGCGCTGCGCCTGCGGCAACCCGCTCGGGCCGCCGGTGGCGCTGCAGGCCGATCCGAAGCGGTACGGGCAGCCGTGGTCCACGTACCACCCGGCGAACGTGGTGGTCATCGCCCCGTCGGTGACGGTCATCAACAAGTTCGTGATCTACGACCACCAGGACCGCCGCTGGTACGAGCGGGACCGCGGCGACAAGCCGAGGCACGACAAGCCGGTACCGCCGCCGGTGATCCCGACACCGACGTTCACGCTGCTGCCCACGCCGACGCCTACGCCGACGCCTACGCCGACCCTGACGGTGACGCCCACGCCGACGCCGACCCTCACGGTGACGCCTACGCCTACGCCTACGCCTACGCCGACTCCCACGGACTCGCGGTCGACCTCGTCCTCCGAGACCACCTCGCCGACGGTGTCGCCGTCCGACTCCGGCTCGTCGTCCCCGTCCACGTCCCGATCGTCATCGGAGTCACCCTCGGCAACGGAGTCGGAATCGGCAACGACGTCCGCGTCCGCGTCTCCGTCTCCGTCCCCGTCCCCGTCCGACTCGGTGTCGGTCTCGCCGTCGCGCGAGGAATCCGCGTCCCCGAGCGAGAGCCGCTCGCTCTCGCCGTCACCCTCGCCTTCCCGCACGCATTCGCCTTCGCCGTCCCATTCGGCGAAGCGTTCTACGGAGCCCCCGGCACCGGTGTCCCCGGCGGAACCAACCCCTCCGGCGCGGCCGACCCCTTCCGCGCCGGAGCCCGCACCGGTGGTGACCCCCTCGGCAGTTGAGCCGCCCCCCGTGGTGTCCGTACCGCCGGCCCCCACCCGCCCGTCCTTGCCGACGCCCCCGACCCTGCGCCCCGAGCCCTCCCCGCCGCCTCCGCCCCTCCCGACCCCGACCACTGGGAACGGCAACGGCAACGGCAACGGCAACGGCAACGGCGACAGCAACGGGAACAGCAATGGCAACGGAGGAGCCGGTTAGCGCCACATGACCGGACCGGCCTCCCCACCCGGGGAGGCCGGTGGGACGCAAAGGGTTTGTCACGGGGGTCCACGTCGACGAAGATCACCCTCGTGACGACCAGAAAGGGCCATGCCGTCTAGACGCCCCGGGTACCTCTCCACCTCACGCGCACCGCCGACCGCCGCTCACCGCAGCGCCCGAACGACGTGACCGCCGACCCAGGAGAGCCCGCCCGTGCAGAAGACCGCCCTCGTTCCCTACGCCCACCTCCCCCGAACGCACCACGACCGCCATGTCCTGACCAGTACCGTCGACGTCTTCGGCGCCGCCCACTGGCTGCTTGCCGACCGTGCTCCTCAGCCCGGCGGCGATGCCCTGCCCTACGACGCGCTGGTCGTCTCCGTGCATCCGGGCGGCGACGTCGAACTCACCGAGCTGAGCGCCGTGCGGGCCCGCGGGCCGCGCCTGGACCGTCTGCCCGACGGCGGGTTCGTCGTCGCCGCGGCCCGCGCCCACCAGTACGAGGACGGGGACCAGGTCCAGGTCTTCGACGTGCTCGGCCGCGAGACCTCGTCCTTCTCCGTCGGGGACGCCATCGAGCACCTCCTCGTGGACGAGGCCGGCCACATCTGGGTCGGGCACTTCGACGAGAACCCGGCCGGAATCCGCCGCTGGAGCCCCACGGGCCACCTCTACTGGACGTCGGACGGCGCGGGCATCCCCGGCCTCTTCGACTGCTACGCCCTCAACGTGTCGGGCACCACCGCCTGGGCGTGCCCGTACACGGACTTCCCGCTCGTCGAGATGCGCCCCGACCGGCCCGTGAAGGTGTGGGCGAACCGGGTGCGAGGCGCCAAGGCGGTCGCCGTCCACGGCGGGCGGGTCGCCTTCTACGGCGGCTACCGCGAGGAACAGGACCGGCTCGCCCACGGAGAGCTCACCGAAACGTCCGTCGAGCCGACGGAATCCGGCCTGCTCACCCTGCCCGACGGATCCCGCCCGGGCCGCCGCCGGGTCGTCGGCCGAGGAAGCCGGATCTACGTTCAGGCCCAGCCGTTCACCACATGGGGCGTGTTCGACCTGCGCAACTGAACATCCAGCACAGGAGCAGCCGAGGACCAGCGCGCCGCCCACTTTCGTCCACCGGATCACCAAGTACGACCCTGCGGACGTCCCTCGCCGCCCTTCGACCCCACGCTTCAGAGCGGGCGGCACTTCGGCCAACTCCGAGACGATCAAGCCGATCTCCCGCCCGGCTTCGGGGTACTCGCTCCAGCCCGGCATTGCGGCTCAAGGTGAACGACTGGGGCCTCCTGCGAAGGGACAGCGGTACGGCTCGCGGGGTCCGACCGGTGTCGTGGGAACCCTGGAAATGGAGGTGCTGTCCCCTGGCCTGGGCAGGCAGGATCTCCCCATGTCGACAGAAGTCAGCGGAATCATCGAGTGCCGGCCGGGGGTTCGGCTGTGGGGCCCTGATGACGAGGACTCCGTATGGGAGGCCGGCATCGATCTCCTCCTTCTGAACATGGGTAACGCTTACGAAGGCCTGGCCTGTCTCTTCGGAATCCGGAACTACTTCGGTTTCCGGCCCCTCTCGGAGGATCGCGGCTTTCCGGATGACGCCTCGGAGGGCCTGCGACGTGAGTTCGCCGACTGCGGCGGCCCCCGCTATGTGCACGGGACGACCTGGCTGACCTGGTCCGAGCTGGAGAGCACGGACTGGCAGGCGACCGACGACTCGGGCACGCGGACCCGCGCCTCAGTCGCGGGGATCGACACCCGGTGGGGCCCGGTCTGGAAGGTCATGCGCATCCTCAGCGACATCCACGGCGCCGAGAACGTACGCCTCGTCGTGTGGTTCCACTGACGCGCGCCCGAGCCGGGAAACCCAGGAGCCTGAGTGTGGCTGGGGGGCTCGGGCGTCGTCGAGGGCCGAAAAGGCGTAACTCATGGGTGAGGCATTGCGCTACGGGTGCTGTGTCGTGCGACCAGATCTGCGGATCGGTGTGCCGAGAAGCTCGTCGAGCTGTGGTGCCACGACATCGAGGAGCGACTGACCGAACAGGCACAGCGAGTCCTCCCACGGATGCCCGAAGCTTCCGGTCCGGAAGTCCTCCGTGAGATAGGCGTAGTAGTCGCCATCGGGGTACGGGCTCAGGGGCCACCCTTCCTGTCCGGGGCCTCCGGTCAGGTGAGGTGAGAATCGGAACGCGGCGTGTTGCCAGTCCAGTGCGAACAGCGTGTCCTGCGGCGGAACGCAGGCCGTGAGTCCTCGCTTTATCAGCGCGACCAGTCGGTCGAGCCGCTCGTAGTCCGGATCGTCCTCCAGCGACGCCAAGTTCCAGGTGGCCGAGGCGACGGGTTCCTTGATGGCCGGCCACGTCGTCGGGTTCATGCTGGGCCGAAACGCGAACTCCGCGTAGAAGCGGTCCCACACTCGGCGGTACTCGGCTTCGGGGAGTTGGACCACGGGCTCGTTCTTCACCCGCAGAGCCTACCGATCACGAGCGGCTGCCGGCGCCTCCCGCCCGGGAGTTCAGCGCATGCCCGCGTCGCGGAGGGCGAGGGTGGTCTTCGCGGCCGTGGCCAGGTCCGGTTCCCGTAGCGCCACTCCGGCGAAGGTGTAGGCGTCGCTCCAGGCGCAGACCGACTGCTCGCCGTCCGGGCCCGTGATGTGCCCGCAGCCGATTGCGCCGCGGTGTTTTCCCGGGGCGAAGCGGGCGACGTCCCGTGCCTTCGCCCCGGCGAAGTAGCTGTGGAACTCCGTCTCGATGGACGGGCGGGCCTCGTGCAGGGAGGGATCCGAGTCCGCGGTGCGGATGAGGAGGCGGAGGTCGGCCTGGTCGTCCTGGTTCCTGCTGTAGTAGGCGGACCGCGCGCGGGGGGACGCCGTGCCGCCGCCCGCCTCGGCGCGTGCGGCGGCCTCGCCGGTCAGAAGCCGGTAGTCCTCGAAGGCGTCCGGGGGAACGAAAGCGGTGAAGGGCGCGGAGCCCGCGCTGTCGGCGGGAGCTTCGGCCGCCCGGGCATCGGCGGCGCGCGGCGCCGGATCGTGGGCGAGTACGGCGCTCACCGTCGCGGCGGCCGCTATCGCCACGGTCGCGCCGATGATCAGCAGGCGCCGCTGCTTGCGCGTGCGCGCGGCCCGCGCGGGGTGGACTCCGGCCGGGACCGGCCCCGTGCGCCAGGAGCGGGTGAGCCACCAGAGCAGCACGAGGGGCACCAGGGCGACGGCGAGGACACCGCAGACCCGGCCGGCCGCGTAGGCCGCCGAGGTCGTGTCCACGAAGGCGATGATCATGCCTGGCATCGTACGTGTGATCGAAATCTGCGCCACGGTGTTTGTCCGGGGCCCGTGGACACCCGTGACCGTGTGCCGGAAGCGGCGTCCGTCCCGTCCGTCCCGTCGACGCGTGTCCGTCGACGCGTGTCCGTCGACGCGTGTCCGTCGACGGTTGTCCGTCGACGACGTCGCCTGTCGCAACCCGCTTCGGTGAACGTGCGCCCCCGTGAGGGTGAGTCGGCCGGGCTGGGCTCGCTGTGGATCGGAGGGTTCCGCTAGAACGCTCGGCATGATGATCAATAGCCTGACGCGCGGCTGCGCCGTGCTCGCCCTCGTCGCCCTGCCCCTGTTCTCCCCGACCTCCGCGGTCGCCGCGGTGGCCCCCTGTCCCGGTGGGTCGGTCTGCTTCTACACCGATGCGGACTTCGGCGGGCAGAGCTGGCAGTGGTCGCCGCGCAGCGGGTACCGGGACATGCCGCCGCAGCTGCACGACCACGTGGGCTCCTTCGTGGCCAATGTGGACGCGTGCTTCATCGACTGGCAGCCGAAGGCGACCCGCCAGGTCCGCGACGGCGACTGGCGGCGCAGCTACCGGGGCGACTTCGGCGGCCGCATCGACGCCGTGCAGTCGACCTGCTGACCGTCGACCGCTGACCGGCGGCCGCGAGCGGTGAGGGGCGGTCGCGCAGGGTGACGACGTGGCGGGGCGTCGCGGCTTCCCGCCGCGCGGCGGGCCGATGGGTGAGACCCTGGCTGCATGGCCGAAAGGGGCGAATCCCCCACGGTCGACTGGCCTGCCCGCCCGGACCTGAGCCTCGCGCTCAATCGGATGGGTACGTTCGACTGGGACCTCGACAGCGGGCAGATGCACCTGGACCCGACCGCACTCGAGGTCTTCGAACTGCGCCCGGAGGAGTTCACGGGCACTCCCGGCGGGCTCCGGGTGCGGATCCCGCCGGGCGAGGAGGCCCGGCTGGACGCGCGGGTCGCCCAGGCGCTCAAGGACGGGCGCAGCCACTACGGCGCCTACTTCCGGATCCGCCGCCGCGACGGCGCCCTGAGCTGGACCCACATCCAGGGCCACATCCTGCGCGGCCCGAGCGGGCGCCCGTACCGGATCATCGGGATCGTCCGGGACGCGGACCTCGACCCGGGCGAGCCGGGCGCGCGCAGCGAGCGGGACGAGGGGCGGCGCCGCATGACGGGCGTGGTCGAGCGGACCACCGCCATCCTGGCCCACGCCCGGACCGTCAACGACGTCACCGACATCCTCAAGGACCCCGCCGCGCTCGGTCACCTCGGTGCGGTCAGCATCATGCTCGGGGTGGTCGACGGCGGCCGCGTGCACCTGGTGGCGGAGGGGCAGCTGGGCACGTACGTCCCCGAGATCGAGTACACGCGCGTCGACGCGGACCTCCCGATGAGCGAGGCCGTACGCACCTTGCAGCCCGTCTACGTCACCTCCCGCGACGAGTTCGAGCGCCGCTACCCGCTGCTCTGGCGCTACATCGAGCCGCTCTCCGTGCGCAGCGGGGTCTACCTCCCGCTCATCGCCCAGGGCCGCCCGATCGGTGCGATCGGGCTGCTCTACGCGCGGGAGGGCGACTTCACCGCCGAGGAGAGCAACCTGCTGGTCGCGCTGGGCAGCGGCATCGCGCAGAGCCTCCAGCGGGCCATCCTCTTCGAGCAGGAGCACGACCTCGCCGAAGGGCTCCAGCGGGCCATGCTGCCCCGCAGCATCCCCGCGGTCCCGGGCGCGCGGATCGCCGTACGCTACCGCTCGGCGCGGATGGGGCGGGACATCGGCGGGGACTGGTACGACGTGATCCCCCTGGGCGAGGGCCGGGTCGGCGTGATGATCGGCGACGTCGAAGGCCACGACACGGACGCGGCGGCCGTCATGGGGCAGCTGCGGATCGTCCTGCGCGCGTACATCGTGGAAGGGCACACCCCGGGGACCGCGATGGCCCGGGCCTCCACCTTCCTGCGCGAGCTGGAGACGGAGCGCTTCGCCACCTGTACGTACGCGGAGATCGACCTGACCAGCGGGATGGCGCAGATCGTCCGGGCCGGGCACCTGGACCCGGTCGTGCGGCGCGGCGACGGCAGCTGCCACCGGGTGTCCGCGGCCGGCGGCCTGCCGCTGGGCCTGCCGCCGCGCGACCGGTCCGGGACCGGCTCCGGTTACCCGGTCACCACCATGGAGCTGCATCCGGGAGACGCCCTGCTGCTCTGCACGGACGGCCTGATCGAGCGGCCGGGGGCCGACGCGGACACCGGGATGCGGGAGTTCATGGAGGCGGTCCGCGACGGGCCGACCGACGTGGAGGAGTTGGCCGACGCGCTGTGCGACCTGGTCGGCGACTCCGGTACGGGCGACGACATGGCCCTCCTCGTGCTGCGCCGCCGCGGTACCCCCGCCCCGCGCGGCGGCGGCCCGCTGCGCCAGCGGCTCGACCCCGGGGACACCGACGGGCCGACGCTGGTCCGGCACCTGATCCGGGCGGCGGTGGCGGCCTGGGGCGCCCGGGACCTGGCGGACGAGATCGAGCTGGCCGCCGACGAGCTGATGACCAACGCCCTCGTGCACACCGACGGGGGCGGCCAGGTCAACCTGCGCCTCACGGTCGAGGGCCGGATCAGGATCGAGGTCGAGGACTCCTCCAGCGCCCTCCCGCGCAAGCGCGAGGCGGGCGACTGGGCGGTGTCGGGGCGCGGGTTGATGCTCGTGGACCGGCTGGCCGACGAGTGGGGGGTCGAGCCGAAGGGGGCGGGGAAGTGCGTCTGGTGCGAGTTCTCCCTCCCCGTCGCCTCGGTCGTCGCCACCGCCGACCTGCCACCGGCCGTACCCGTCCCGCCCGGGTGAACGGGCGTCAGACGAGGGCGTTCGGGCCCTGGGTGGCCTTCGCGAGCTGCATCGCCGTCAGTTTGCGCACGAAGCGGACGGCCAGCACGCCCGAGGCGAGGAACAGCAGGTCCCCGAGGATCGAGACCGTCATCGAGGTGCGCAGGGTCGTCGCGTAGTCGGACGCACCCAGCCGGTTCGCGACGAAGAACAGCAGGTGGGAGCCGGCCCAGGCGGCCCACCAGGCCACCACGGGACCGTAGGAGACGCGCCGCCACGAGCCGTCGGGCGCCGCCTGCGCGCTCGCTCCCCAGATCTCCGTGGCCGTCTTGAACGGCAGCCACAGCTGACCGATCGGGATGAACCAGCAGCCCACCGCCCAACGCGTTCCCCGACCGAAGCCCTCGGGGGCGAAGACCCCGGCGTTGACCCGCACCCGGTGGAACCAGACGAGGAAGAGGACGGCCGCCGGCAACTGCGCGGACAGCGCCAGGCTGTAGGAGATGGCGGCGAACCGGTCGGCAGCGGCGTACCCGCTCATCGCCGCCGGGGTCGGACCCTCGTCGATGAAGGTGGTGAGCGAGGCGTACAGCCGGTAGTCGGCGAAGAGTTGGGGCAGTGCGGCGAGCGTGGCAAGGGCGAGGAGCACGCTCACCGCGGTCGCCACCCCGACGGGCGAGCGCAGCACGGGCCCGGCGGGCGCATCGGATGCGTCGGGCGCATCGGGTGCGTCGGGCCCGGCGGGCGTCACGACGTCCGTGGACTCGGTCGGCCCGGTCGCCTCGGGAGAGGTTGGTACATCGGATGGTGCGGACGGAACGGCGGACATGCTGGAAGACCCCCCACGGGTACGGACGATACGGACGGGCGCGGCCTCAGAACGCGGCGTTCGGGCCCTGGACCGCCTTGGCGTGCTGCATGGCCGTCAGCCTGCGGACGAACAGGACGGCGAACACGGCCGATACGGCGGACAAGAGGCTGCCGACCGAGTCGCTGGCGCGGGCAATGAGGTTCGAACCGATGAAGGTCACCCACCAGATGGTGACGGGCGTGACGGAGACCGCGCGGGCGGAGCCGTCGGGCGCGGCCTGGACGCTGGCCCGCCAGACGTCCTGGGCGATGCGGAAGGGGAGGAAGAGGTTCACGATCGGGATGAACCAGGATCCGATGGCCCAGCCGGGCCCCTGGACGAAGAGGTCGGGCCGGAACACCCCGCCGTTCACCCGGGTCCGGTGGAACCAGACGATGAAGACAACTCCCGTACCCAGCAGCAGGACGAGCTGGGCGATCCCGACGGTGGCGTACATGAGCGCGGCCCCGGTCAGCGGGCCGTCGCCCGCGAAGTCGGCGGCGGCGTCCGTGCCGAAGCCGATCGCGGCCGCCGCGAGGTCGACCGCGCCCGCGACGGCGAGCAGGATCGTGAGGGCGGTGGCCAGCCCCTGCGGCGAGCGGAGGGCCGCGGAGGCGGGTACGGACGGACTGATGGCGTCATAGGACATGACGAAGGACCCCCCACGGGTACATATGGTGCGCATAAAGAAACCCGCCGAGGGCGGGACCTGCGCGAACATACGTCAGATGATCGTCGGCTGTCCAAGGATTTCGAGGGGCGCGCGGCGAATGGCTGAATCGACGAAATGATGGTCGTTTCGGCGGATCATCCCTCGATCGACCACCGCATCCTGCCTCAGTGTCCACACTCCGCCCGCTGCTGACGTTCCTGCTCGCCACGGCCGTGCTGGCGGGCCCCGCCCCCGGCGGCCCGACCGCCACCGCCGCGACGGGGGGCGTCGACACCGGGGGCGTCGGCACCGGGGGCGTCGGCACCGGGGGCGTCGACACCGGCGGCCCGGACGTCGGTGTCGAGACCGCCCGCTCCGGCCGTCCCCTCGCACCCGGCGTCCGCCTCGACTCCTACGACCGGCTGGAGCGCGACCGCTGGCTGCGCGTCGACGAACTCGCCGTCGACCTGGGCGCCCCGGGCGTACGGGCCGAGTACCTGGGCGGGAACGGCCCGGCCACCGTCGCCGACCTGGCGGCCCGCCACCCCGCCGGACCGGGCCGCCGGGTGGTCGCGGCCGTCAACGGCGACTTCTTCGACATCGGGGCCACGGGCGCGCCGCTGGGCCCGGGCGTCCGCGACGGCCGACTCCTGCACGCGCCCGCGCCGGGCGCGGGGGCCGCCATCGGATTCGGCGCCGACGGTACGGGGCGGATCCTGGGCCTCGGACTGACCGGCAGCGTGACCTTCCCGGCCGACCCCGCCCGGGCGCGGCCCGGGGATCCGGCGGGCGACTCCCAGCCGCTGCTCGGGTACAACACGGCCCGGCCGCCCGCCGACGGATTGCTCGCCTACACCGCCGACTGGGCCTGGGGCCCGCTCCCGGCCGCGGGCCCGGGCCCGGGAGCGGTCGCCGAGGCCGAGGTGTGGGACGGAGCGGTCACGGCGGTACGTTCGCCCGCGCGCGGCACCCCGCCCGCGCCCGGCGTCACCGTGCTGGTCGGCCGCGGCCGGGCGGCCGCCCGGGTCGCGGCCCTGCGCCCGGGGGACCCGGTGGCCGTCTCCGCGGCGGTCCGGCGCGACGACGGCGGCGCGGCCCCGCTGACGGCCGCCCTGGGCGGGCGCGCGGCCCTGGTGGTGGACGGAGTGCCGCAGGGCCACGACGGAGAGCCGAACGACACCGCCGCCCCGCGCACCGCCGTGGGCCTGGCCCGGGACGGCCGCACGCTCCGCGCCGTCACCGTCGACGGCCGTCAGCGCGACAGCGGGGGCCTCACCCTCACCGGCCTCGGGCGGCTGATGCGTGACCTCGGGGCGCACACCGCGCTCAACCTCGACGGCGGCGGCTCCACCACCCTGGTCGCCGGCCGCAGCGGGACCCTCGAACTCGACCTGGAGAACTCCCCGTCCGACGGCGCCCTCCGCAAGGTCGCCAACGGGTTGGTGCTCACCGTCCCCACCGGCGACGGCCGTGCCACCGGCTGCCGGGTCGAAGCCCTGGGCGGTGCCACCCGGGTCTTCCCCGGCCTGACCCGGACCCTCACCGCCACCGGCTACGACGCCACGCTCGGCCCGGTGGCCCCCGGCGCGGGCCGCCCCCGCTGGTCGGTGGACCCGGGCGGATCCGGCCGGGTCGCCGCCGCCGGGGTCTTCCACGCCCTGCGCCCCGGGGGCGCGGCGGTACGGGCCCGCTGCGCGGAGGCCGCAGGAGCGGTCCACCTGGACGTGCTCGGCCCGCTCACCGGCATCCGGCCGAGCACGCGACGCCTCGGTCTCGCGGATCCCGCCGAGACGGGGTCCTTCGGGCTCACCGGCCGCGACGCGCAGGGCCGGACCGCCCCGGTCGAGGCGCGGGACGTGCGGTGGGAGTACGACCGTACGCACTGGCGGGTCGCGGCGGACGGGCGCGGCGGGTTCACGCTGACCGCCCTCGTGCCGCGGGCCACCGGACGCCTCCGGGCGACCGTGGCGGCTCCGGGCGCCCCGGCGCTGACCACCGAACTCGCCGTCGGGGTGGGCCTGGTGGAGGAGGGCCTGGCGGATCTGGACGACGCGGAGCAATGGCGGGGACCCGGCGCCGGTGCGGCCCCGGGGCACACTGGGCGCGGGCTGCGCCTGGACCCCGCCTCGGCGGCCCAGGGCGTTGCCGCCGCGCTCGCGCCGCATCCCTTGCCGCTGCCGGAGTCGGCGCGGTCCCTCGGCCTCTGGGTCGAGGGAGACGGCTCCGGGGGCCGGATCACGGCCCGGCTGCGGCAGGGTGACGGAGCGGAGGTCCCGCTGCGCGGGCCCGCCGTCGACTGGACCGGCTGGCGTCGGCTCACCCTGCCCGTACCGGCGTCGGCCGAGCGCCCGCTGGTCCTCGACGGGCTCTCGGCGAGCGCCGGGTCGCGTCCCGGTGCGCTGGTCGTGGACACGGTGACCGCCGAGGGTCCCCAGGTCGCGTCGGCGCCGTCGGTCCCGGCGGCGCTCGACCCGGCCCTCGCGGCCTCGCCCGCCGAGGTCCGGGCCCGGCCCTGGCGGTTCGCCGTGCTCCCCGGCGGTCAGTCGGCGGCGGAACTGCGGCGGGCCCGGACCGAGATCCGCGCCGAACGCCCCGACCTGGTCGTGGCCTCCGGCGACGCGCCCTCTTCCGCCGTGCACCGGGGCGTACGGTTCCTGCGCCTCGACGGGGGCCACCGGACCCTGGACGGGGGCGGGCTGGAGCGGTTGCGGGCGCTGCGCGCGGGGATCGCCGCCGCGGGCCGGGAGGCCGGCACCGGAGCGCTGGTCGTCGTACAGGACGACGGGGCCGGGCCGTCACCGGTGGACCGGAAGGAGGCGGAGCTCCGGGACCGGCTGCTCGCGGAATTCCGCTGGGCGACGGGCAAGGGCGCCGCGGTGGTGACCCTCGGGGGTCCCGCGGTCGCGGTGGGCCGGGCCGAGGGCGTGCTGTCGGTGACGGTGGGGCACTCCGGGTGGGTGCTGGTGGGAGCCGACGGCGCCGTGGGCGGGGAAGCGGGCGTCGGCCGGGCGCCGCAGTGGCTCTCCGTGGAGCCGCATCCGGGGGGACCGGCGCCGGGGGCGGGGCTCAGAGGGCCACGAGGGTGACCTCGGTCGCCTTGACGCTGGTCCACACCGGGGCGCCGTCCGCCAGCCCCAGCTCGGCGGCCGCGTCCGGGGTGATCTCGGCCACCAGGTCCGGGGCCTCGGCCGAGGCGACCAGGACGCGGAGCCTGCCGCCGACCGCCGTGATCTCGCGGATGGTGCCGGGCCACACGTTGCGGGGGCTGCCGCCCGGCCGGTCCCGGTGGATCGAGACCGCTTCGGGGGCGATGATCGCGAGCGCGGGGGTCCCGTCCGGCAGGGCCTCCGCGGCCACCAGGCGGCCGCCGCCGGGCAGTTCGAGACCCTCCGCGGTGGCGCTGCCGGACCAGGCGTTGCGGCCGAGCATGCGGGCCACCCAGGGGGAGCGGGGGTGGCGGGTGACTTCGGTGGGCGGGGCGTCCTGGAGGGTGCGGCCGTCGGAGAGCACGAGGACCCGGTCGGCCAGGGACACGGCCTCGACCGGGTCGTGGGTGACGATCAGGCAGACTCCGCCGAAGCCGGAGAGGTGGCGGCGCAGGGTGTGCCGGACGTGGGCGCGGGTGGTCTGGTCGAGGGCGGCGAGGGGTTCGTCGAGGAGGAGCAGGCGGGGGCGGGCCGCGAGGGCGCGGGCGAGGGCGACGCGCTGGGCCTGACCGCCGGAGAGCTCGGCGGGCTTGCGATGGGCGAGGTGGCCGACGCCGAGGCGGTCGAGCCAGGCCCGTGCCTCGGCGCGTGCCGCGGCCCGCGGGACGCCGTGGGCGCGCAGGCCGTACGCGGTGTTGGCGAGGGCGTTCAGGTGCGGGAAGAGGGCGCCGTCCTGGGGGACCCAGGCGACCTGGCGCTTGTGCGGGGGCAGGGCGCTCACGTCGAGGTCGCCGAGGGTGAGCTCGGCGTGGGCGCGCGGGGTCAGGCCGAGCAGGGCCCGTAGGAGGGTGGTCTTGCCGGCGCCGTTCTCGCCGACCACGGCGATGGTGGTGCCGGGTTCGGCGTCCAGGGTCAGCTCGTTGAAGCCGCTCACCTCGGCGTGCAGCGGCCAGCGCTCGGCGGTGGGCGCCCCGGTGGTGATGGCGGAACCGGAAGCGGGGGAGGAAGCGGCGGCGGAAACGGACGCGGGGGAGGAAGCGGAGGCGGAAACGGAAGGGGAATCGAGAAGGGAAGCGGAGGCGGCGGCAGCGGAGGCGGCCGGTGAGCGGGCGCCGGCGAGCGGGGTTCCGGTCCACCGCCCGCGCAGCCCGATCAGGACGGCCATGGCGATGGCGAGCAGCAGGAGCGACAGCGAGGTGGCCGCCTCGGGCTGGTCCTGGAGGAGCAGGTACACCTGGAGCGGCAGGGTCTGGGTGGTGCCGGGAAGGTTGCCGGCGAAGGTGATGGTGGCGCCGAATTCGCCGAGGGCCCGGGCCCAGGTCAGGGCGGCTCCGGCGATCAGGCCCGGGGCCACCATGGGCAGGGTGACCGTGAAGAACACCCGGACCGGCGAGGCGCCGAGGGAGGACGCGGTCTCCTCGTAGCTCTGCTTGAGACCGCCGAGCGCCCCTTCCAGGCTGATGACCAGGAACGGCATCGCGACGAAGGTCGCGGCGACCACCGCACCCGAGGTGTGGAAGGGGAGGGTGATGCCGAAGGTGCCCTCCAGCCAGGGACCGAGCAGTCCGCGGCGCCCGAAGCCGAGCAGCAGGGCGACGCCGCCCACGGTCGGCGGGAGCACCATCGGCAGCAGCACCAGCGAGCGGACGAGCGGCTTTCCGGGGAACGGCACCCGGGCCAGCAGCCAGGCCAGCGGCACGCCGAGCAGGAGCGAGAGCCCGAGTGCCCAGAGCGAGACGAGGAGGGAGAGCTTGAGGGCCTCGACGACGCCGGGTGTGGTGAGGTGCGTGCCCAGTTGGCTCCACTGGGTGCGCGCGAGGATGCCGAGGAGGGGGAGGAGCAGGAAGGCGACGGCGAGCAGCGCGGGCACCGCGAGGGCGAGCGGCGGCCGGGTGCGGCTACGGGTGCGGGCACGGCCGCGGCCGGTGGGGTCGTCGTGGCGGCTGCGGAATCTGGCCATCTGCGGTGCCTGCTCTGCCTGGTGTGCCCGCCGGCGACGGGGAGTGGATGTGGATGCGCCCGTAGATGCGGATGCGGATGCGCTCGCGGATGCGGATGCGCTCACGGATGCGGATGGGGAAGAGGAACGCGGAGGGGAATGGGGAAGGGGGGCGAAGGCGAAGGGGGAGGTACTGCCTGTCCCCCCGGACCAGGCAGTACCTCCCCGTTGACCCGCTTCGGACGCCCCGCCGGAGCGGGGCGCCGACGGCTACGCCTGCTGGAAACCGGCGTCCTGGAGGATCTTCTGCGCCTCCGGGGTGCTCAGCCACGCCACGAAGGCGGCAGCGGCCTCGGCGTTCTTGGAACCCTTGAGGGCGGCGGCCGGGTAGGACGCGACGGCGTTCTGCTCGTCCGGGATGTCGACGGTCGTGATCTTGTCACCGGACTTGATGGAGTCCGTCTTGTAGACGAGACCGGCGTCGGCCTCGCCCAGCTCGACCTTGCTCAGCACGGCGCGGACGTTCGGCTCCTGCGAGACCGGCTTCACCTCGATCTTCTGTGCGTCGAGGATCTGCTTGCTGTAGCGGCCGACCGGGACCTCGGGGGCCGCGAGGACCACCTTGATCTTGGTGTCGGCGAGGTCCTTGAGGGCCGCGATCTTGAAGGGGTTGCCCTTGCCGGCGGCGATGACCAGGCGGTTCTTCGCGATCACCTTCGGGTCGTTGACCTCGGCCTTGAGGCCGTCCATGGTCTTGGTGTCGGCGGTCACCAGCGCGTCGGCCGGAGCGCCCTGCTTCACCTGGGCGGCCAGTTCCTGCGAACCGGCGAAGGAGAAGGTGATCTTCGTGCCGGGGTGGGCCTTCTCGTACGCGGCGCCGGCCGTCTTGAAGACGTCGGTCAGCGAGGAGGCGGCCAGGACCGTCAGGTTGGCGGCCTTCGGCGCGGCGGCCGAGGGGGAGGCGGAGGCGCTCGCGCTCGCGCCGTCGGCGGCGGGCTTCTTCGCCTCGTCCTTGCCGCAGGCGGTCAGCGGGACGAGCAGGGCGGCGCCCAGCACGGCGGCGGTGGCGCGGCGACGGTTGATGCGGGTGGAGAACATGGGAACAGCTCCTCGGGTCTGGCAAGGACCCGCGCCGGTGACGGGCGGAGCGGGTGGAAGTGGGGACGTGCGGTGGTGCGTCGGCGCGTCGAGCCGTGATGCGGTGGCGCGGTGATGCCGTCGTGCGGTGGTGCGGTGGTGCGGTGGGGCAGTCATGCGGTGGTGCCGTGCGTACGAGCGGTACGTGGTGCGGCGCCGTGCGGTGGCCGTCAGGTGCGGTCGATGTGGACGCTGGTGGACTTCACGCGGGCGGTGGCCTGCATGCCGACCTCCAGCCCCAGCTCCTCGACGGCCTCCCGGGTGAGCAGGGAGACCAAGCGGTGGGGACCGGCCTGGATCTCGACCTGGGCCGCGACGTCGCCGAGCTTGACGGCGGTCACGATCCCCGGGAAGGCGTTGCGGGCGGAGGTGTACGGCTCGCCGTCCTCCAGGTGGGCGCCCTGGCCCACCTCAACGGAGAAGGCCGCGAGGTCGCGGCCGTCGATGAGTCGTCGGCCGCCCTCGTCGCGATGGGTCGCGACCCTGCCGGCGTCGGCCCAGCGGCGAGCGGTGTCGGGGCTGACGCCGAGCAAGCGCGCGGCCTGCCCGATGGTGTAGGACTGCATGTGCGACAAGGTAGGGGCGCATCCGGCGCGTTTGCAACTTCATTGGGATGACCTACATGGCAGATGCCATGCCGGTTGTCGCATCCGACGAACTTCGGGCGGGGCGGCCGGGTCGATAGAGTCGGCGCATGGCTGATGAGGGAACGGCAACGGGAACGGCACGGGTGGACAGCTGGATCTGGTCGGTACGGCTGACCAAGACCCGCTCGCTCGCGGCCGCCGCCTGCCGGGCGGGGCACGTGAAGGTCAACGGCGAACGCGCCAAGCCGGCCCAGGCGGTCGGTCCGGGCGACGAGGTGCGCCTCTTCCACGCCGGGCGCGAGCGGATCGTCGTGGTCCGGCGCGCCGTCACGAAGCGGGTCGGCGCGCCCGTCGCCGCCGAGTGCCTGACGGACAACAGCCCGCCGCCGCCCACGCCCGTCGAGGCGGCCGTCGTGGGCATCCGCGACCGGGGCGCGGGCCGTCCCACCAAGCGCGAGCGCCGCGAGATCGAAGGCCTGCGGGGGCGCTGAGGCGCGGTCGGCGGGGCCGACGGTTGGGCGGGTGGGCGGGCGGCGGCGGGGCCGGGGCTCACGCCTTCCGGTAGTCGTACGCCTCGCCCGCCGCCGCGGCCACGGCCTCCAGCGGGGCCCCGGTCGACGCGGTCACCACGGCGGCCACCGCGCCCTCCAGGAACGGCGCGTCCAGCAGCCGCGAGCCCGGTGGCAGCTCCTCGTCCAGCAGCAGTGCCTTGACGGTCAGCACCGAACTGCCGAGGTCCGCGATCAGCGCCACCCCGGCGCCCCGGTCCACCGACCGGGCCGCCGCCACGATCAGCTCGGCGCTCGTGCCCAGCGCGCCGTCGGCCGTGCCGTCGGGCATGCCGCCCGCGGCGGCCACCGGGGCGGCGGAGCCCCCCGCGGCCAGACCGCGGGCCAGCTCCGCCACCGAGCGGGCGACCGCCGCGCTGTGCGACACCAGCACGATCCCGACGAGCGCCGCGTCCGCTTCCCCGCTCACTGCCCCGCCTCCGCCGGACCGTCCGCCGCATCCGCCGTATCCGCGAGCGCGCGCAGCAGCAGGGCGGCCGAGGTGGCACCCGGGTCCTGGTGCCCGATGCTCCGCTCGCCCAGGTAGCTCGCCCGGCCCTTGCGGGCCTGCAGCGGTACGGTCGCCAGCGCGCCGCCCTCCGCGGCCGCCGCCGCCGCGCGGTAGGACGTACTCAGCTCCGCGACCCCCGGTACCAGCGCGTCCAGCATCGTCTTGTCGCCCGGGGCGCCCCCGCCCAGCTGCGCGACGGCGCCCACCCCCGCGTACAGGGCCCCCCGCACCTCCGCGTCCGAGACCTCGGCGGCGTCGCCGAGTTCCTTGCCGGTGCGCCGCAGCAGGGTGCCGTACAGCGGGCCCGAGGCGCCGCCCACCACCCCGATCAGGGTCCGCCCGGCCAGCTGGAGCACGGCTCCGGGCGAGGGCGGCCGCTGGGCGTCGATCTCGGCGCGCACCGCCAGGAAACCCCGCAGCAGATTGCTGCCGTGGTCGGCGTCGCCGATGGGGGAGTCCAGTTCCGTCAACCGGTCCGCCTCGCGTTCCACCGAGGCGGCCGTCGCGGCCATCCAGCGCCCGAAGAACTCCGCGTCCCGCACCACGTCACGCACCGGATCTCCTCGCAGTCGATCACCCGTCAGCCTGCTTTCCCCGCAGCCTACTTCGCGGCCCGTTTCGCGCCGGTCAACGCCCCCAGCGCAGAGCGGTGGTCTGCACGGGCGCGTCCCACAGCCGCAGCAGTTCCTCGTCGGCGCGGCACAGGGTGACCGAACACCCCGCCATGTCCAGGGCCGTGACGTAGTTGCCGACCAGGGCGCGGGCCACGGGCACGCCGCGCTCCGCCAGCACCCGGGCCACCTCGGCGTGGAAGCCGTACAGCTCCAATAGCGGGGTCGCGCCCATCCCGTTGACCAGCGCGAGCACCGGCCCGCCGACCGGACCCACCTCGTCCAGCTCCCGCAGCACGGCCTCCACCGCCACCTCCGCGATCTCCCGCGCGCTCATCATCGGGCGCCGCTCCCGCCCGGGCTCGCCGTGGATCCCGATGCCCAGTTCCAGCTCGCCCTGCGGCAGGGTGAAGGTCGGGCCGCCCTTGGCGGGGGTGCTGCACGGGCCCAGGGCGACGCCGAAGCTGCGCGAGGACGCGTTCACGCGCCGCGCGAGCGCCGCGACCCGGTCCAGCGGCGCGCCCTCCTCGGCCGCCGCCCCGGCGATCTTCTCGACGAAGAGGGTGGCGCCGGTGCCGCGCCGACCGGCCGTGTGCAGGCTGTCGGTGACCGCGACGTCGTCGTTCACCAGGACCTGCTCGATCCGGAGCCCGTCCTCCTCGGCGAGCTCGGCGGCCATCTCGAAATTGAGGACGTCCCCCGTGTAGTTCTTGACGACGAACAGCACCCCCTGCCCGCTGTCCACGGCGGTCGCGGCCCGCAGCATCTGGTCGGGCACGGGCGAGGTGAACACCTCTCCGGGGCAGGCCGCCGACAACATGCCGTACCCCACGAAACCGGCGTGCAGCGGCTCGTGCCCGGACCCGCCGCCCGAGACCACCCCGACCCGCCCGCCCCCGCGCACGTCCCGGCGCACGACGATCCGCCGCTCCACGTCCACCTCCAGCTCGGGATGGGCGGCGGCCATCCCCCGCAACGCGTCGGCGACGACGGTCTCCGGACTGTTGATCAGCATCCTCATGCGCATCTCCCGGTGGGGTGAAGGGGCGACTCTCTGCTGACTTCGATGACGCCCCGTCAGGCAACATGTCGACGGCGCGCTGTTCACGTCGACGGTAGGCGAGCCCACCCCGCAGCAACAGGCAGATGGGGTCCCGGGCGTGGCACAGGGCCCGGGCAGAGCCGCCGCCGGCAGGCGGAACCCCTTCCCCACGGCCCCCTTGCCGGTGGTCGGCTGGGACCAGTTGCGGTGCCGATTCCAACCAGTGCTCAAGTGGGCGCGAATGCGATATCTCCCGTGTCCCCGTGTCCCCGTGTTCGCCTGGAGGGTTCGAGCTGTCAGGCCGGCCGGGTCAGGCGCCCATGTGGATATGGGCGGACCATAGGGTGGGGAAGCGGGGGAAGCGGTCGCGGAAGGCGCGGGTCGTTCGGTGGAGCTGGAGCGCCGTGAGGTCGGCGTCGAAGGCGGCCCCGGGGAACTGCCCGTAGAAATGGGCGGCGATCTCGGCGGCGACGGTGTCGTCGACCTGCCACAGGGTGCCCACGACATGAGGGAAGCCGGCGAGCTGGAAGGCCGAGACCACGTGTATCGCCTCGTCTGCCAGTTCGGGGGTGGTCACGGCGGTGTTACAGGCCGACAGGTAGGCGAACTCCGATTTCTCCAGGCGCAGGCGCGAGATTTCCAGCACCGTGAGGGGCTTGGACCGATGGTCGTGGACCAGTAGCCGGCTGCGGGACGGGTCCTCGGAGTCGGTGTCGGCATGGCATGCGAAGTGCGCCCATGGGGTCGTGGCGAGGGCCGCGAGGACAGAGTCCCGGGTTGCCTGCGGGCCGACCAAGGGGTGTGCCGAGGGAAACAGGGTGCTCAGGTGGCGGTTCTCGGCCAGGGCCGCCGGCAGCTCCGTCTCCCCGGGCGTTTGGGGCATCGCAATGGAGAGCAGGTGCGGCGGCTCGCCGCGGCGGGCCGGGAGCCTGCGGGACCGGTCCTGCCGGGCGCGCTGCGTGCGGGCATGTGCCAGCGCGCGCACGGTGGGGGCATACGAGGACACCACCCGGTCGAGCACCGTACGCCTCGGCCCCCGCGTGGGGTCGTCACGATGGTGGCCGGCCGCATGTAGGGGAAAGAAGGCCAGCGGACCGCAGGGGATCCACCACAGCCGCGCGGGCTCCCGTTCGAGGACCGGACCGGTGAGGCCGAGACGGTCGAGGACGGGTCCGGCCAGCTGGTCCCAGAGCCAGGGCAGGAGCTCCCCGGCCACGGCCTGCTCCACGGCGAGGCGCGCGTGGCCGGACGAGGAGAGGGCGTCCAGGTGTTCGTGCAGGGTGGCCAGCCGGGTGTGGAGTTCCTCGTACGAGACGCCGGGCAGCTCGCAGACCTGGACACCGGCACCGGTCAGCAGCAGTGCGTCGCTCCGGTAGCGGCTGACGTTGAGCATCACGATCGGTCCGCCGTGCGCCTCGGCGACTAGCTCCTCCGCCCGGGCCGACCGCAGGAAGTCGTCCAGGCCGGGCAGGTCCCGGATCGTCTGAGGACGGTCTCCAGTTCGTGGGCCAGCCGTCGGCGCAGGTCGGGGGCGTCCTCGTGCGCGTCGATCGCGTCCTCGGGGCCGGGTTCGGGGTCGCCGTCCAGCCGGGCGCAGAGCCGTTCGAAGCGGTCCGAGAGGTCGGGGTCGCGCTCGTGCAGCAGCGTGAGGTCGCCGCGGGACTCCAATGCCTGGGCGGCGAGTACGCCACGGCCCGTCTCGAGCAGTTCGGCGGCGGCCGAGGCGGGGTGCCCGGCCATCAGGGCGCAGGCGGCCGCGTCCGCCGTGAGGCGGGCGTATGCGACGAGTTGGCTTGCCGCGTCCCGGCGAGCCAGGCCCCGGGCGGCGAGGCGGGGCAACAGGTCGACGCCGAGGGCGAAGAGTCGGGCGGCCCGGGCCGGCAGGCCCGCGGTCATGGCCAGCTCCCCGCCCTGCCGGGCCATCTCCACCCGGTCAGGGGTCGGGGCAGTGTCCCTGGCCGCGGCGGTCTCCAACAGCCCGAGTGCCTCTGCCACGGCCCCCCGGTCGTCGGTGCCCGATCCGTGGGTGGAGAGTGCGGCAGCCAGGTTCGCCTCGACGCGTGAGCGGCTTCCGTCGTCCTGCCCGATCTCGGCTACGGCCCTGCGGCCCACGCGTATCGCCTCGGTGAGCGGCGCCGGGTCGCCGGTGCGGTCGTGCAGGGCGCCCAGGGAGCTCGTCAGGTTCGCCAGCAGTGCAGCCCGAACGGAGGACGGCACGGGGCCGTCGACGGATGCGGCGACGGCCTGGCGTTGGAGGTCGACGGCCTCGCGCAGGCGGTCGAGGTCGGGGAGCCGGTCGGGGTCGGCCTCGGCGGTGCGCTTGAGGGACACGGCGAGGTTCGTCAGGTGTGCCCACCGCGTGGGTGCCCCCGAGGGGAGCAGGGCCAGGCCGATCCGGCCCGCGGTGACGGCCTCGTCGAGCAGGGCCGGGTCCGCGGTGCGCTCGTAGCGGTCGTTGAGCAACGAGACGAGCGTGGCGTAGTGCTCGGCGGCCTCCGGATCGTCGTCGGGCGTCTCGCGGAGGAGGGCCGCCATGATGTCCGAGGCCTCGTCGAGGGCCCGGGGGTCGCCTGTCTGGCGCGCGGTCTCCTGGAGCAGGACGGCGAGTTGGTGTCGGCAGAGCCGATGGCGCCGCGTACCGGGCCAGGAGGCGCCTAGCGCCCGGCGCAGGGCGGCGATCCCGAAGTAGGCGGCCCGGGCATCGCCGGTTTGGGCGTACTGCCGGCGCAGCATGAGGGCGGCGCGTTCGAGCTGATCGGTCGATGCCTCGCGGGGGTTCGCCATGACGCGCACGACGAGGCCGGCGGCACCGACCGCCTCGGACAGCAGGAGCGGATCGCCGATGTCGGCGGAGAGCGCGTCGTGCAGGTCCTTCGGGGCGGTGAGGGTGCCGCGGTGCCCGAGCGCCAGGGCCTCCTCGCGCTCGGCCGGGTCACCCGTGTGTTCGGACAGGATGTGCAGGGCCGTGGCGAGGATGCCGCAGCGGTGCTCCAGCGTGTCCGGACGGGAAGCGGCGGCCATCGCGTTGCGCGCGGCGCTGATCGTGAGCCGGGCGGTATGCGCATCGCAGCCGTTGGCGAGCCGGGTGCCCAGTGCCTCCAGCAGGTCGTCCCAGGAGGCGCTGCCGGGCGGTCCCTCCAGCGGTTGCCGCTCCCCGAGCCGTTCGAGCAGCGCCTGCGGGACGGGCAGTACGGCGCCGGAGTCACGTACGAGTTGGAGGAGTACGCCCGCCGTCCGTAGTTCGCCAACAGTGCGTTCGTCGGCGGCGGCCATGGCGCGGTGCCAGAGCGCGAGCCCGACGAGGTGGCTGGTCTCCACGATGTCCCGGGCCTCGGTCGTCTCGGTGAACAGGGCGACCGTCTCGGTCAGGACCTCCTCACCGAGGAATCCGTACGGGCCGCCGTCGGCGAGCCGCGAGCGCAGAGCCGTTACCCGTCGATCCCTCACGTGCCCCCACCCCTCGTGGCCCGTTGTCCCCGTGAATGTCAACGTGTGCTGATGCAGGCTAGATTGACGATATGTCAGAGTATTCCGAAGTCGTTCGATCCACGATCCTCGACGCTGCCGAGCAAACGCTTCGCCGGACGAGCTTCTACATCAAGCCCCAGGTCTGGATGCTGTGCGAGGACATGGAGCAGCCGGTGGCCGGCTATCTGACCTGCCGGGACTTCCGGCGTGGAGCGGACGCCGCGAAGGCGATCGGGGATCTTGGGCTCTTCCCCTCGCAACTCGCGGCGACACGTCTCATCGTCGCCTGGGAGGACGCCGATCTGCGCACCGCGCTTGAACTGCCCGGCGAGCCGTACGCCCACGCCTACGTCACGCTGGAGGCGAGCTTCACCGACCACGTCCTGCACTGGCACCCCTTCGAGCAGGAGGAGACGGACATACCGAACGAGATCCGGTTGCCCACCGTCATACCGCACTGGGGAACACCCGCTCGCTACGAGAACGTCCCGCTCCTTCCGCCGATTCAGCACCTGCTCGACGTGTGGCGTGAGCTCCGGGGCGGAGACATGTGGGAGACGGCCCGGGGTCAGGAGGGATCCGGATACCGGCTCGTCATGTTCGAGCGGTAGCCGGTGGTGGGTCCTCCGTCGCCGGGGGTGCGACGGGTGTCGAGGCACCCGCGGGGCCGGGTGGCGGGGGCGGGGGCTCCTCCGGGTCGTCCGGCGCCCCGAGCGGCTGGTGACCGCGAGGGGTGCTGCCCCGCTCGATGAACTCCCGTTCCGCGTCGGTCAGTCCGTCATCCGCCGTCGACATCCGCGCCCCTTTCCGGAGTCTTGACCATTTCCAGGATGTCAACGTCCGACAGCCGCAGATAGATCCCGTCCGTCCCCTCGACCCGGGCACCGAACGAGCCGTCCGGACCCATCTGGTACGACCACTGCAGGTAGAGGTCCGGATCGCGCGGATAGCCCGACGCATACGACCGCGAACCGAACCAGCCCCCGACCCACGTGCCGTCCTTCAGTCGGGCGCGGACGAAGCACGGCCCGGCGTCCCGCGCGCCGAGCGCGTAGTCCCAGGCCGTCGGCACGGGCCGGTACGCCGTACGGGCCTTGCGCCGCTCGGCGTGGGTGACGGCTGCGGCGGCCGCGGCTGGGACGCCGAGGAACAGCACTAGCGCCCACAGCCCGACCGCACGCGGATGTGTGGCGACCAGCTGAGTCAGCGCCGACAGCCCGGACTTCCCGGGCCCCTTCGCCTGCCGCCAGGCCGCCACCAGGGCGGGCCCGGCGACAATCGCATAGAGCCCGTTCAGGGCCACGCTCGCGGTGATCGCGCGGAGCATCCGCTCACCGAGCTGGGCCTCCGAGGCCACCGGCCCACGCCATCGCTCCCGCAAGAACTGGTAGGTCAGCCCAGGCAGGAGCAGCAGCACCAGGGCCGCGAACTGGGCGATTGTGGACGGTGGTTGCATGCATTTCTCCCCCGGATCAGCGGCCCTCATGGTAGTCGCGCCGCAGGTGGACGGACGGACAGCCGGCCAGCCCGCGGGCCGAAAGACCGCGTTCGCTCACGGGGCGACCCTGGAGTCGCGCCGAAGGTCATCCACTGCTCGTACGGGAAGGCAAGGAACAAGCTCAAGCCGTACGGATGAAGATGGTGCGGGAGAGAGTTCAGCTGTGCGTGTCAGGAGTCCGTGCGAGGCGCCACTTGGATATGACTCACGATGTGGCTGTCGAAGCTCAGCATGTCAAGGAACTCAGGAATGCTTATGGCAGGGCCCTTGATGAAGGAGATACGCGCTTCAAGTATGACTGGCTGTCGATGCGGCTGCGTTCTTTGGTGCTACCTGGCCGACCTGGGCCGCAGCGGTAGGAGCGGCGTTCACGGCATGGGGGGCCACGGCGGCTGCGGCGGGAGAGGCGTTTGGTGCGATCGTTGTCCCGATCGTGCTCGGAGTATTTTCATTTGGTGCCCTGGCCTCTCACGCATTCAGAGCTTCCGCGACTGCGGCTGAGAAGGTGGGGCAAACGGGAGGGAAGATCGTAGGTTTCCTGTTTGCGCGAGCCGGAGCCGTTGGAGTGGCTGCGGAGGAGGTTGTCGAGCGCAATATCCGCGTAGCTCTGACAGAGCTGGGCGCTCAGCACGGGACGGCCCCCGATCAGCTCTCTCGCCCGGCTCCTATCGTCCGCCACCTACGCCTCGCGGCCTACGCCGGAGTGTGGGCTGCGCTGGGGGTGTTCGTCATCAGTGTCGGGTTCTTCGCGCTGGGCGTTGCGGACGCGTGGAACGACTTCACCTGCACCCCAGGGAACAAGTTCTCGTTCCTGTGCACAGATACGTGAGGGCACCGGCCGACCCGGACGGAGCTGGTCCGCACGCCGTCGGTTCGCCGTGGGACCCGCTTGACCCGTTCCCGGACGGCGCTGACGTCGCCATCTGGACCGGGCGGCTGCGCTGCGCAGCGCTGGAGGCCTCCCGACCTGGGGAAATGGGCGGGGCCCCTGTTATCGTGCGCCGATGTCAACGATCAGACAGATCCAAGTAACCATCGACTGCGCGGAGCCCGCGCGCCTCGCCGACTTCTGGTGCGAGGTGCTGGGGTACGTCCTGCCGCCGGTCCCGGAGGGGTTCGCCACGTGGGAGGAGTGCCTCGGCTCGCTGCCGCCCGAGGACGAGGCCTATTTCGCGTGCACCGATCCCTCGGGCGCGGGCCCGCGCCTGCTCTTCCAGCGAGTTCCCGAGGGCAAGGTCGTCAAGAACCGGGTGCACCTCGATGTGCGGGTCGGCACCGGGCTCGTGGGTGATGAGCGGCTGGCCACGCTCGAGGCCGAGTGCGCGCGGCTGACGGCGCTCGGCGGGAAGCACGTGCTGACGCAGCGCGCCGATGGCGTCAACGAGTCGTGCATCACGATGCAGGACATCGAGGGCAACGAGTTCTGCCTCGCCTGATCCTCCTCCTCCGGGACCGCGAGGTGGGCAAGCGTCCGCGGCCCTCGGGGCAGCCGCAATCGGCTGCCCCGAAGGCCGGTTCCGGGTCAGACCCAGAGCTGCCACTGGTTGCCGGCATTGCACTCGTGCATGTACACGGAGGTTCCGTTGCTGTCGAGGCATTCCTGCGTCTGCCGGTTCCGCAGCTTCCACCCCGCGCCGGTGTCGATCTCGTCCCAGCGCTGGTAGTTGTTGCCGCTGCACGGCTCCATGTAGACGTCGTGGTCGGTGTAGGCCGTCATGCAGTAGTCCTGCTTGGACCGGTCCTTCTCCAGCCAGCTCCCGTCGCTCAGGTGAACGTCGTAGAAGGGCTCGTAGGAGCATTCCTGAACGTAGACGTCGTCCGGGTTGCCCTTCCAATCCCGGTGGACCTGGAGGCACTTGTTCGTGGGTTTGTGGTCCCAGTGGACGAACCCGTCGGCGCGGGCCACGGAGCTCATCGCGAGGACGAGGATCGGGGCGAGCGCAGCCGTTCCGGCCGCCTGCGCCATGCGCTTGATGTTCACGTCTGAATTCCCCGTTTCTTCGGTCGGTGGCGGGAGGGGGGCCGGTCGGCCACGGGCGGGTCGGTCAGCGGTGCAGGGTCAGGCGGTGGACCCCGCCGTCGACCGTGCCGACGTAGAGGGTCCGGCCGTCGGGGGCGGCGGCCAGCTTGGTGGTGTCCGTGTTCTGTAGGCCGTTCGAGACGTTCTCCCAGGTGAGGCCGTTGTCGGTGCTGCGCAGTACGCCCCGGCCGCCCTGGACGAGTCCGGACTCCTTCGAGCCGGTGGTGGCCGCGTAGAGCGCTCCGCCGACGCGCAGCAGGTCCGAGACGTGGACCGCGAGCGGCCCGGTGTCGGCGGTGCGGAAGGTCCTGCCGTCATCCGTGCTGATCCGGACGGACGAGCCGCCGACGAGCAGGCGGCGGCCGTCCATCGCGAGCGCGGTGACGGGGCCATCGGCGACCTTGGTCTTGGTGACGCCGCCGTCGTCCGAGCGGTAGAGGCCCGAGGCGTTGCCGAGCCAGACGCGCCGCGGATCGCGCGGGTCGCCGGCCATGGCGTCGAAGGACCGCTCGTGGAAGAGGTTCTTCCAGGTCCTGCCGCCGTCGGACGTCGTGAACAGCCCGTCGCCGAGGATGCTCTTGAAGCCGACCGTCACCCGGTCCGGGTCGGCCGGGTGGATCAGGAGCGAGGTCGGTATCTCCGACGAGGTGCCCTTCACCTGCCAGGTCCGGCCCGAGTCACCGCTGCGGGAGACCTCGAAGAGGCCGGTCGCGGTGCGCCGGACCTGCCACACCACCTTGGAGTCCTTCGGCGAGACGGCGATGTGCGAGGTGAGGCGCCCGGTCCTGCCCTCCGATCCGGACTGGCCCCACTCGGGACCGGCGACGGGGATCGTGGTGCGGTAGGTGCCGCTCACCGTCGCGGCGAGCAGCTGGTCGCCGGAGGCCGCGAGGGCGAAGGTGGTCAGGCCCTGCACGCCGATCCTGCGGTAGCCCGTGCCGTCGGCGGAGCCGCGGTACAGGCCGTCCTGTTCGCTGGACACGGTCACCGAGCCGTCGGCCCAGCGGTCGTAGTCCATCGCGATGGCGGCCTTGGAGGGGGCGGGCGCGGGCTTCCAGGTCCTGCCGTGGTCGCGGCTCACCTGCCCGGCGCCGAACAGCGCGCGCAGGTACAGGTCACCGCCGGAGGCGGACAGTCCGTTGCCGCCCTCCGGTAGGGGGAGCAGGGTGGACCAGGTGCGGCCCTTGTCGTAGGAGCCGCGGACGCCCGTGCCGGGCACGTAGGCGACCACCACGGTGGAGTCGGCCGCCAGGCCGCGGATGGTGTTCACCGGCTCGTCGAGGACGAGGTGGGCGGCGCCGGGGTCGCCCCTGCCGACGCCGTCGATCCGCCAGACGCCCTCGAAGGTCGCCAGGTAGAGGGTGTCGCCGACCAGGGTGGCGTCGCGGACGGCGCCGGTCACGCCGGTGGGGTACGTCGCCCAGTGGTCGCCCGCGTCGGTGCTGACCAGCAGCGCGGAGCCGACCATCGCGGCGAGGGTACGGGTCTGCTCGTCCGCGACGAACTCGTCGATGTGCGCGTCGGGCACGGCCAACGCGCGCCAGGTGCGGCCGTTGTCGTCGGTGCGCAGGATCGTGCCCCGGCGGGTGGGGTCGGCGGCCGTGTTCACGGCGTACCACCAGCGATCGGGGCGGTGGGCGTCGACCACGACCGCTCCGGTGCCGTTGCCGTCGGCGATCGGGAGCCTGCCCACCTGGCGCCAGTTGGCGCCGCCGTCGGTGGTCAGCCAGGGGGCGGCCTTGCGGAACTGGGTCACGACGGCCTGCTTCGGCCGGGCGGGCGAGAGCGCGAGGTGGCCGGCCTCGCTGTTCGGGCCGATGGGCTCCCAGCGGTTGCCGCGGCTGTCGACGGGGGTGACCTCGAAGGCGCCGGTGCCGGTGATGAGTCGGCCGTCGGTGGTCCTGGCCCGCACGGCCAACCGGTAGGCGCCGGCCGCCTTCCCCGTCACGTCGGCCTGGTAGTAGCCGGCCCCGTTCATGGTGGTGGGCAGGGTGAAGGGCTTGCCGCGCGGCGGCGTCACCTCGATCTGCGGCGGTGCGTTCAGGGCGGTCGGGGCGGCGACGTGCACGGTGGAGCGGCCGTCGCTCGGGTCGGGCGACGCCTGGACGACCAGGTGCCGGACGACGAGCAGGTACGGCACCCGCAGGGCCGGGCCGCGGTCGGGGGTGGCCGTGATCCGGCCGCTGATCTCGGTGTCGGTGGCCGGGCGGTCGGCGCGCAGGGTGACGGTGACGGTCGCGGATCCCCCGGCGGGTACGGTGACCCGCGCCGGGGAGACGGTGGTGGGCCCGGTACTGGCGAGGTTGACGGTCAGCGGTTCCTTGCCGGGGTTGGTCAGGCGTACCTTCGCGGCGCCGCCGACGGTCTTCTCCGCCAGGTCGGCGAGGCCGAACGACACGGCCGTCGGGGAGGCGGCGAGGGTGGCCGAGGCCGCGGCGGCCACGTCGAGCCGTCCACCGCCCTGGACGGTGGGGCCGGTGCCGGCGAGTTGCTTCGCGGTGCCGACCAGTGCGGACCTGATGGCGTCCGGGGCCTGGTGCGGGCGCAGTTGGCGCAGCAGGGCGGCGGCTCCGGCGACGTGCGGGCTCGCCATCGAGGTGCCCGACATGCGGTAGACACCGGGTTCGTACATCGAGGTGGGGATCGTGGAGCGGATCTCCACTCCGGGTGCGACCAGATCGGGCTTGAGGCCGAAACCGGTGGCGGGTCCGCGCGACGAGAACGAGGCGATCTCGTCGGTGGAGTCACTGCCGCGCAGGGTGACGGACACCTTGCCGGCGGCCAGTCGACGGCTCAGCTGGGCGTACTGGGTCGTGTCGATGCCCATGACGACCAGGCGGTCCATGCGCAACGAGTCGCCCGAGGCGGCGCTCCGGCCGAGGTCGGGGCGGGCGGGAGTCGCCGTGGCGTCGACCGTCCCCGGGGCGGCGGCGAGCACGGGGCCGCCGTTCTGCGGGAGACCGCCGAGCACGGCGAGCGCGCCGCGCTTCTCGGCCTCGCGCGCCCAGTCGATGTCGTTCCCGCTCAGGACGTCCGTACTGGGCGGTACGAGGATGTCGGCCCGCAGGATCTTGCCCCGTACGTCACCGACCCGCTTCCAGTCCTCGGCGGTGCCCGCGCCGACGTCGACGAGCGGCGCGGTGACCGGCTCCCGCGGCGGGTTCGCGGACAGGATGCCCCGGTACGTCTGGATCAGTTCGGGCTCCTTGCCCGCCAGGTAGGCGCTGGGCATCCGCACCCCGCTGGTGGAGGCGCCGACCGCGATGACGCCGTCGGCCGACGCCGGGGTGTTGACGGTCCCGCTGCCGGGTCCTTCGTTGCCCGCCGCCGCGACGACGACCACTCCGGCCCGCACGGCGGCGCTCGCCGCGCGGCCCAGCGGGTCGGTGCCGTCGCCGGGGCCGCCCAGGCTCATGTTGATGACGTCGGCCGGATGGGGGTTGGCCGGGTCGGCCGCCGCCTCGATGCCCGCGATGATGTCGGAGGTGTAGCCGCTGCCGTCGGCGCCGGTGACCTTGTAGGCCAGCAGACTGGCGTCCGGCGCCATGCCGGTGACGCCGCCCTTCGCGGCCGCCTTGCCCGCGATGATGCCCGCGACGTGGGTGCCGTGACCGTTGTCGTCCATCGGGTCGTCGTCGCCGTTGGCGAAGTCGAAGCCGCCGACGACCTTGTGGCCCTTGCCGAAGCCGCCGCCCAGGTCGGGGTGGCCGTAGTCCACGCCGCTGTCCAGGACCGCGACGACGGTGCCCTTGCCGGTGGCCTTCACCCCGGCCGGGTCCGCGCGCTTCCAGACCTCGGGCGCGCCGGTCAGCGGCACGCTGACGTCCGTGCGCACCTGTATCCGGGTGTCGGGCCGGACGGCGGTGACGCCCGGCAGCGCGGCCAGCCGCGCCGTCTCGGAGGCGGGCACCGTCATCGCCACGGCGTTGACGAGCAGGCCGAGTTTGCGGGGCGATGCGGGGTGCAGCCCGGCGCCCCGCACGGCCCCGACGAAGGCGTCCTGCCGTGCTTCCAGGGCCCGTCGGGCGTCACCGACGGTGGCGGCGGCGCCGGCGGCCAGGGAGGTGAGGGAGCCGCCGGGGGCGGCCGTGACGGCGGCGTTCCCGGACAGTTCGACGATGACCCGCTGGTTCGGGTCGGGTGACGTCGCGGTCGCGGTCGCTGTGGCGGGCATCGCGGTGAGCGTCCCGGCGAGCGCGACGGTGGTGACCGTGACGGCCACCAGGCGTCGGCTTCTTCGTGGGTTCTTGGCCATGGGGAGAAGTCCTAGCCCCGAAGTCACTCTCCGTACAACGGATCCCGGCGGCCCATTGCTGCCGCTGGCACAAGTGGGCCAGTATCCGCATATGACGAACGATCTCACCCCCGCAGGCATCGATCCGTTCGACGAGAGCGTCTACCGGGCCGTGTTGACCCGTCGTACGGCGGCGCCCACCGAACTCGCCGCCGACCTCGGCTGCTCACCCGTCCGCGCCGCCCGGGCGCTGGACCGACTGCACGACCAGGGGTTGGTCGGGCGGCTCGCGGGTGTCCGCCGCCGGTACGCCGCGATCGAGCCGGCGGGCGCGGTCGAGTCCCTGGTGCGCACCAGGGCCGCGGAGTTGGACCGGGTCCGTTCGGCGGCGGGCGAGCTGTCCCGCCTCTTCGCGGCGGCCCAGGCCGGCACCGCCGGAGAGGACGAGGTGGAGATCACCACCGGCCGGGAGGCGCTCGGCCGGTGGTTCGTGCGCCTCCAACAGGAGGCGCGCGAGGACGTCATGACACTGGACCGGCCGCCGTACGCACTGACCACCTCCAACCCGGTGGAGAGCACCGCGCTCGGGCGCGGCGTGCGCTACCGCGCGGTCTACGCGCCGGAGGCGTTGGAGTGGCCGGGGGTGCTCGAAGACATCCGCGGCCTGGTGCGCCGCGGCGAACAGGCCCGGGTGATGCCGGGCCTGCGGATCAAACTGGCCATCGCCGACCGCCGGTTGGCGCTGATGCCGCTCTCCCTGGACCTCGACGGCGTGCGCGCCGCGGTCATCCGCCCCTCCAGCCTGTTGGACGCCCTCACCGACTACTGGGAGCTGTGCTGGAAACAGGCCCTGCCGCTCGACGCCCCCGCCGAGGACCCGCTCGGCGAGGAGGACCGCCTGGTGCTCACCCTGCTGGTCAGCGGCCTCAAGGACGAGGCCATCGCCCGTCAGCTCGGCTGGTCCGTGCGCACCATGCGCCGACGCATGAGCCACCTCCACGAACTCCTGGGCGCGGTGAACCGCTTCCAGGCCGGGGTCGTCGCGGCCCGCCGCGGCTGGATCTGACCGCCCCGTTCGGGCCTATTCGGGTTCCGGGGTGCTGCCGAGGCCGTGGTCCAGGTAGGCGGCGTAGGCGTCCGCCACGGCCCGGGGCACCGCGGCGCCGAACGCCCCCAGGTTGATCAGGCCGCGGACGCTCTCGGAAACGTGGCCGTCGGGCCCGTACCACCGGGCGGGCAGCACGCCGTATTGCGCGTCGAGGAGGCTCGTGCGCGCGTGGTGGCTCTGCTCGTCCCGGCGGTTCCAGGCGACCAGGGCCACGGTTCCCGGCTCCCGGGCCTCCCGCAGCGCGATCAGCGCGGCGCGCAGCCGCGGCACGCTGAGCGCCCAGGGGTCCACGAGCAGGACCAGCGGTCCGGTGGACGGGCCGGCGCGCTCCACCCGGGCGACCTCGGCGTCCAGAGTGGTGGCGTCCACCTGGTCGTTGAGGTGGAAGGCGAGGTCGGTGGCCACGTCCACGAGGGGCCGCCGGGAATCGGGGTGGTACGGGTTCCAGCGATCGGGCACGTCGCCGTAGTAGCGGGGGTCGCGCCCCTGGGGCAGGTCGCGCAGGGTCGGGGCCACCACGGCGATCCGCAGGCTCTCCTCGCCCGGCGCGTGCGACCTGAACGCGGAAGGTGCCCGGAGGTAGTCGACGGTCACGGCGGATGCTCCGCGGGTGGACTCGGCCACGCCCACGATCCGCGCGGCCAGTTGGCCGACCGCCTGCCGGTACTCGTGGGCGTAGGAGCGGAGCCGGATCAGCCCGTACAGCCCCTCGGTCGTGTAGTGCTCCCCGAAGGAGCGCGCGTCGACCGGGAATTGTCGCGCGGGGCGGGGCATCAGGTGCGGTGGCACGGGCACCCAGACCGCGGGCACCACGGCCTGGACCCGCTCGGCGTCGTGCGCGCCTTGGACGACGGAACGCTGGGCGAAGGCGTACCACTCCTTGCCGCAGCTCTCGCTGGTGAAGTAGCGGGGCGAGTAGAGCGGGACCAACACCCGGCTGGCCGACAGCATTTCGCTCAACCGTTCGGCCCATCGCGCCCCGGGATCCAGCTGCTCGTCCATGAACCCGGCGGCAACGCCGGCGGGCAGGTCCGCGAGCGCGAGCACCTCTTCGCAGAGGTCGCGGAAGAAGCGCCGCACCCACCGGTTCGAGTCGGTGGTCCGTGAGCCGAGAAGCGGCGTATGAGCGTAGCTCAGGAAGAAGTAGGGCCGGGCGGGGGACCGTACCCCCGGTGCCGCCACCCCGCTCGTCACCGGGCGGCCGGTGCCGGTGCCGGACCCGGCTCCGAGGTCGCGGAGCGTACGGTCGGACGCGCGGGCGAAGGGCTCCGCCTCCGGCCCGATCCCGGCGGCCCCCGCCGCGTCCGGCACCAGTGCCGGGAAGCGGCCGGGTGCCGCGGTGTGCGCCGCGACGAACCGGGTCAGCACCTCACGGGTGCGCAGCGCGTCCCGGGCGCCGAGCCGCGGCGCCAGGTGCTCGCGCACGCCGTCCCGGAAGCGGAGCACCGGCCCGCCCGGCCCGACCCCCGCTTCCGCCCCGGCCGCCCGCGCCTCGACGAGGAACAGGCCGCCGACGACCACCTCGGCCAGATCGGCCGCCGTGGCCTCCGGGACGAGCTCCTGCCGGATCACGTGGAGCAGGCCGGTGTACAGCTGCGGGTACGCCGAGCAGAGCACCGCGAGCCGGACGGCCGGTGTCGAGGCCCGGCGCAGGAACGCCTCGGCCGTCCGCGCGGCGTCGGCGGGCCCTTCCCCCGGCGCGGCGGGCGCCGGGCCGACCAGCCCCGGACCGGGGAGCAGCACCGCCTCGCAGCCGTCCGGGTCGCCCCGCATCAGCGTGCGGGCCCAGCGGGAGACGGAGCGCGGCGTCAGCCCGACGACGGGCAGCGGCAGCCAGGCGTCCCCGTGGCCGCCGACCGGCGCGTGCTCCCGCGCCGACGGCCCGTACGCCAGCTCCGCCAGCGGGGGGACCGCGAACCGCAGCGCGGGGTTGCGCGCGCCCGGCGCCCCGGGCGGGGTGACCCGCACCGCCGGGAGGTCGAGTCCGCTGTACCGCCAGATCCGCGACGGCAGCGGGTTCACCAGCACGGTGGGGGTGGCCGCGGCCCAACCGCGCAGCCGGTCCCAGAAGGCGCGCTCGCCCCCGGCGCCGGACACGCAGTCGGAGAGGACGAGGACCAGCCGCCGGGGCCGCGCCGACGGAGCCCCGGCGCCGAGGCCGCCCGCACCCGTACCGGGGCTGGTGGCGGCGACCGGCGGCCACGAGGCGGCCTCCCGGACCCGGAGCGTGCGGAACGCTCCCGTCGAGGCCAGCACCTTCAGCAGCTCGGCGCCCGTGTCCTGCCAGACGGCCATGGTCGGGGACCGGTCGAGCACGACGGTCAGGTCGAACCAGCGCTCCGGGGCGGGGCGGAAGGCGGGCAGCAGCTCCCCGCTGCGGGCGTACCCCGCGACCGTCTCCCCGACGTCCAGCCGCGTTCCGCGGCCCGCGGGCCAGACCCGGCGCAGCGGCCGCAGCGCGCGGGCGAGCTCCCGGGCACGGGGCAGCGCCGCGGCGCGGGGCACCGACATCTCCCGGGCGGGCAGCGAAGCGCCGCCCGGCCCCGACGGTCCGTACACCCCGAGACCCGGCCGTCGCCCGATCCGTTCGCGCGCGTCGACGGCGCCCGCTCCAGCAGCCGTGGCGGCGTCGGGCGCCGGGGCGCCGGGGGCGGCCGCGGCGCTCGCCGCCGGGTCGTGCTGCCCGGCCGTCGCCGCCAGCCAGAGCACTTCGGCGATCGAGAGTGCGTCCAGCCCCCGACCGAGCCCGTGCAGGGCCCCGGTGACGGCCGCCAGCGGGTCGCCCTCGCGGTCCGGGGCCGGGGGCGGCGGCGGTGCGGGGGCGTCAGGCACCCGAGAGGTCCCGCATCAGGAGCGCGATCAGCTTCTCCCGCTCGGCGTCCGCCATCCGAGCGGGGCCGTCCAAAAGGTGCAGGGTGCCCAGGAGTTGGTCGACGGCCACGCTCTCGCCCGCCGCGACCCGCCGCACGAAGCCGTCCACCAGCTCGGCCGCCGGACCCGCGTCGCCGACCTCCAGGCCCAGGTGGCCCCGTACGACGCCGCGGATCAGCTCGGCGGTCGGCTTGGGCATGGTGTAGCGCACGCAGCGCCGCAAGAAGGGGGCCGGCAGCTCCTGTTCGCCGTTGCTCGTCATCACGATGAAGGGGAACTCGGTGCACTGCACGTGCCCGTCCTCCACGAGGTGGCGCGCCCCGCTCTCCCAGACCCGCACCAGCGCCCGGTCCTGCTCCTCGCGCATCAGCTCGGTGACGCGGAACTCGCCCCGTTCCAGGACGTCGAGGAGGTCCCCGGGCAGGTCCAGGTCGGCCTTGTCGATCTCGTCGACGAGCAGCGCGCGCGGCCGGGGCGAGGGCAGCAGCGCGGTCCCCAGCGGCCCGAGGGTCAAGAAGGCGGCGATGTCGTCCGTACCCGCTTCGTTTCCGGCCCGGGCCTTCTCCTGCTGGAGCCGGTGCGCGTGGATGCGGCCGAGCGCGTCGTAGCGGTACAGGGCGTCCGCGAGCGTACTGCGCGAGGTGACGTGCCAGCGCAGTACGGGCCCCAGGTCCAGCTCGGCGGCCACCTGCTCGATCACCGTGGACTTCCCGGTGCCCGGGCCGCCGGTGATCAACAGCGGCCTGCGCAGCGCCAGGGCCGCGTTCACGGCGTCGGTCAGCCCCGCCGGAGGCCGGAACACACCGGCGGCCGACGGGATCGGGAAGGTCCGCCACGGCGGCGGGGCGGGGAGGGCGGCGGCGGGCCTCGGCACGCCGTCGCCCCGGTAGTACGCGTCCCAGGTCATGGGGTCCCCTCGGCTCGGTCGCGGACGGGCAGGGGCGCCGTCCGCAGGAGGCGGCAGAAGCGCAGCCAGTGCTCGTCGTCCCAGACGGCGCGCAGATCGGCGAGGTCGGCGCCTTCGACGCCGCGCCACCGTTCGCGGTAGGCCTGCGCCAGGGCGCCCGGCATGGCCCACCAGTCACGGTCGAGGACGGCGCGCCGCTCCTCGGGGAAGCCCGCGGCGCCGTCCGGCCACAGCAGCACCGGGGTGTAGGCGAGCAGCGTCTCCATCAGCCGCGCGTCGGCGCCGGGATGGCTGCTGAGGCCGATCCCGCGGGCGTAGCGCCCGACCCGCAGGTGCCCGCGCAGCCGCGCCGCGTCGAGCAGGTCCTCGTGCGCGAGCCAGTCCACGGGCGTGCTCCCCCGGCACTCGGCGATCGACTCCCACCGCGCGGCGACCACCGGCTCGATGCTGCGCAGCGCCGCGTCGGGGGTCAGCCGACTGCTCCAGTGCAGGTGCACGTCGTACCGGATGCCCAGGAGCATGGCGGCGCCCACCTCTTCGGGCCGCCAGGTCAGCAACGGACCGCTCGGCACGGCCAGGTCCAGGCGTTTCAGGGGGAGTTCGAGGGTGCGGGCGTGCTCCTCGGCCCACAGGACGGCCTCCTCGACGGCGTTCTCGGCGCCCGCGCGGTCCGCGCTGTCGCTGGGGAACTGCTCGTGGTGGATGACCGAACCGTCCAGGAGCAGCCAGCCGTCGAGGACTTCGGGCCAGTCCCCGATCAGGGAGGAGTGCAGGCTGACGACGAGGCCGAGCCGCTGGCCGGCCGCGCGCCGGGCGGTGTGCTCGATGGCGTCGTTGACCTCGACGGGAGCCTCGATCCGCGCGGCCCAGGCGCGCAGCTCGGGGTCCCCCGGGTCCCGGCCGCAGACCTGGGCGAGGAGCGTGACGAAGCGGGCGACGGCCCGCCTGCCGTCCCGTTCGGTGTCCGGGTGGTTGAAGACCAGCTCGTCGATGATGGCGACGTCGGAGAGGTGCGGGGCGCCGGTCGCGGGGAGGCGTCCCTCGGCCGCCAGCATGCTGTACAGGGTGTGCCGCAGCCGGGCGGTGGTCAGCTCGGCGCCGAGCCAGCTACGGACGAAGTCGACCGTGCGGACCGCGACGAGGAGTCCGTCGAGGCCGCGTAGCGCCCGCTCGCGCAGCGGTCCGGGCGGGTGGCGCAGCAGTTCGCCGCGGCAGCGCAGGGCCGCCCGCACGTCCGGGGCGCCGTCCGGCACGGGCATCGCGGGATCCAGGGCCGCGAACGCCTCGGTGAGTTCCTCACCGGCGAGCACCCCGCCGAAGCCGCCCGACAGGCCCTGCCGGGCGCGGGCGTTGCGGGCGATCCACAGGGGTTCGTCGGCCGCGCCGTCCCCGTCGTAGTCGAATCCGGAGACGTTCTGCCCGACCAGGAGGCCGCGCAGCGCCTCACGGGTGGCGGCCACGCCGAGGGTGGCCCCGACGCCGGGCAGGCCCTCGCGCAGGACGGCGGTCAGCTTCCGGGAGAAGGCGAGGTCGACGGCGGGCTGTCCGAGGGAGGAGGCCATCAGCAGCCCCAGCCGGGTCCGGCCGTTGCGGGCGCCCCCGGCCAGGTCCGCCACCGCGGGCGGCGCTCCGGCGGCGTGGCAGGTGTCGACGACGCCGAGCACGCCGTCGACCCCGGGGTGGTCCGCGGCCCGCACCAGCAGCTCGCTCACGTTCACCGCGCCGTGCCGCAGGTCGTCGGTGGAGTCGGCGCACATGAGGTGCAGGGTGCTGGTGCGCCCGGCGGCGAAGCCGTGCCCGAGGAAGGCGAGGACGAGCGTCGCGCGGTGCTCGGCCGCGTGGTCGATGGCGGCGCCCACGCTCTCCACGAGGGCCGCGCTGGTCAGGTCGTCACCGCTGATCAGGGAGGAGCGCCCGGCCGGCAGCCCCGGTTCGCAGGCACCGAGCGAGGCGTCGGCCAGGGCCCCGTACAGCGCGGCGGCCGCCTCCTCCAACGAGGTCAGCCGGACCATCGAGGGGCACTGCGGTGCGATCACCAGGACGTGGCGCCGCCCGGCCCGGCGGCCTCTCACCAGGGCTGCCCGCCGTCCGTGTCCGCGCCCGACCGCGGGCGCGCGAGCCGGGACAGCGCCTCGGCGACGGGACCGGCGACGGCCGGTTGCGCCAGGTACTTCTCGGCGGAGTGCACCCAGACGCCGTCCGAATCGACCCGGCGCGATCGCGGTACGACGCCGGCGGAGTTGCCCCGTACGTCCCGCTCCAGCCGCGGCCGGACGGTGAGGACGTCGTCGCGGTCCCAGAAGTTCAGCCAGTCGCCGACCCCCTCGGGCACGACCGGGGGCTGCGGGACGAGCCGGGGCCACACGGCCGTCCGCATGGTGAGGGGGGAGCCGATCGTGACGAACAACGGCACCGGTGCCGCGAGTTCGTGGAGCGCCTCCAGCGCGACGACCGACCCCAGGGAGTGCGCCACGACCACCGCCGGCCCGTCGCCCACCGCCTCGGCGACCCGGGCGCGGATGCGCCGGTCGAGCCCGGCGCCGTCCGCACCGGCTTCGACGCGGGCCAAGTACCGCGCGACCTGGGCGAGATGACCGACCATCACCTTGGGGGTGATCCAGCGACCGGCGCCGCTCCACGGCCGCAGCGCCAGGACCGTGGTGACCACGTCGAGCGCGCGGCGTACGACCTGCCCGCCGCCCTGCTCCTGCGCCCTGGGGGCGGCCTGCGCCCGGGCGTGGTCCAGGATCCGCAGTTCGTCCGCGTCCGCCGCCTCCGTCAGGTGCTCCACCCAGGCGACCAGCAGCTCCGCCAGGACCGCGTCCGTGGCCGCGTCCGCATCGCTCCCCGGATCCCCGGCGCCCTGCGCCTGCTCCTGGTGGAACAGGTCGCCGTAGTAGGCGAACGCGCACTCGACCGCCCCGCCGCGGGCCAGCGCGGCCGCCGCTCCGGCGTGCCCGGCCGCCCGCATGCCCTCGGCCAACGCCCCTGCCCACGCGACGCGTTCGCCTTCCGGATCGCGCGGTCCGCCGATCCCGTGGACGAACACCAGCCGTGGCCGCATCGGACCCTCCCCTGGTACAGCGCGGTGTGTTGGCAGGTTAGCAACGCACCTGCCGCCGCGCGCCCTGATCGCCCCGGGTGGGTCCTCGGACGCCGGACTGGCGTCCGATCCGGGCGGCCTCAGCCCGCGTGGACGTGCGGGCGGCGGGCGCGGTCGGGTTCGGCCTCGCGGATGACCTCGCGCGTGACCGGGGCGACTTCGCCCTGACCGAAGAGGAAGAAGCGCAGGAAATGGGTGAAGGGGTTGCCCTCGGTCCACTCGAAGTAGATGTGGGGCCGCTGCCCGGTCGTGTCGCGCACGTGCAGGAGCAGCGCGGCGAGGGCGTTCGGTACGGTCGAACTCTCCAGGGTCAGCACGCGGTAGCGGCCGTGGAGCACCTCGCCCCGCACCCGCAGACCGGATTCGAACTCGGACGGGTCCAGGACCGTGACCTCGACGAACAGCACGTCGTCCGTGACCGGTACGTCGTTGTCGGCGCGGATCTGCTCCACCTTGTCCCGGTACTCGGCGAGGTCGCGGCTGTCGGGTTCGTTGGCGATGAAGCGGATGGTGCGGTTGGCGGTGTCGCGCACGAACCGCTGCGCCATCTCGTCGAGTTCCACGTCCGTGACGCGCAGCTCGAAGACGCGGGCGAGGCGGGAGAGCAGGGAGAGCGCCATGATGCCCGCGATGAAGCAGGCGCCGATCTTCACGCCGTCGGGCCGCTCCACCACGTTGACCGCCGTCGTGTAGAGGAGGACCGCGGAGATCAGGCCGAAGGCGAGGGTCCAGCCGCGCTGGCGGGCCCGCCGGGCGGCGATCGTGACGGCGACGGCGGCCGAAGTGATCAGGACCAGGACCCCCGTGGCGTACGCGCCGCCCTGCGCGTCGACGTCGGCGTCGAAGAGCCAGGTGACGAGGAAGGCGACGAGGGTGAAGACGATGACCATCGGGCGCAGCGCGCGGGCCCAGTGCGGGGCCATGCCGTAGCGGGGGAGATAGCGCGGCATCAGGTTGAGGAGACCGGCCATGGCCGAGGAACCGGCGAACCAGAGGATGAGGATCGTCGCGACGTCGTAGACGGTGCCGAAGGTGGAGCCGAGGTGTTCGTGCGCGAGGTAGGCGAGCGCGCGACCGTTCGCCGCTCCACCCGGCTCGAACTCGGCGGCGGGGATCAGCAGGGTGGTGATGAAGCTGGAGCAGATCAGGAAGACGCTCATGATTACGGCGGCCGTGGTGAGCAGCTTCTTGGTCTCGCGGATCCGCCCGGCGGGCCGGTCGTGCGTGTCGTCCGGGTCGCCCTGGACGTGCGGCATGACCGCGACGCCCGTCTCGAACCCGGAGAGCCCGAGGGCCAGTTTGGGGAAGACGACCAGGGCGATGGCGATCATCATGAACGGGTTGCCGTGCTGGGCGGTGAGCGCGTGCGACCAGTCGGTGACCACGTGCGGCTCGGTCACCACCTGCCACAGGCCCACCGCCATCACCACCACGTTCAGCGTGAGGTAGGTCCCCACCAGGACGACGGCCACCCCGATCGCCTCGCTGAAGCCCTTGAGGAAGACGGCTCCCAGCAGCGCGATCATGATCAGGGTGATGACCAGTTGGTGCCCGCTCAGCACACCGGTGAGGTGCGGGTTCTCCACCAGGTGCGCGGTCGCGTCCGCGGCGGAGAGGGTGATCGTGATCAGGAAGTCGGTGGCCGCGAACCCGAGCAGGGTCAGCACGAACAGCTTGCCCTTCCAGAAGGACAGCAGCCGCTCCAGCATCGCGATCGAGCCCTCGCCGTGCGGGCTCTCCTCGGCCACCCGGCGGTAGACGGGCAGCGCGCCCAGCAGGGTGAGGACGACGAGCACGATCGTGGCGAGCGGCGAGAGCAGGCCGGCGGCGAGCGCCGCGATGCCGGGCTGGTAGCCGAGGGTGGAGAAGTAGTCCAGGCCGGTCAGGCACATCACGCGCCACCAGGGGCGGCCGTGTTCACCGCGCGGCGCGTCCTGCCGACCGCGCCCCCGCTCCTGTTTCATCTGGTCGGTGAGGCCTTCCAACATCCAGGCGCGCAGGCGCGTGGTGCGGGTGGGGACGGCCATCGTGGTGCTCCTGTCGTACAGCCCGGATCCGGCCAAAGAGAGGGCCGCGACGACCGAGCGTACGGAAATCGCCCGGATGTGCACGATCGGGCGACGATCCTGACGCGCCCTTAACGCGGAAGGTCGCTGACCTCGGCCGATGCGTCCCGCGCGATGCCCGACACGCGGTGCACGCGCAGCGCGAGCTGGATCTCCAGGGCCCGCGCGGGGGAGTTCCAGCTCTCGCCCAGGAGCCGGCGGATCCGGTCCAGCCGCTGCACCACGGTGTTGACGTGGACGTGCAGCGCGTCCTTGGCCCTGGCCAGGCTGGCCCCGTGCGCGTAGTACGCCTCCAGGGTCCCGATCAGCTCGGTGCCGCGCCTGCGGTCGTAGTCCAGTACGGGGCCCAGCACCCGCTCCACGTAGCCGGACACGTCGCCGCGCTCGCCCAGCAGGATCCCGAGGAAACCCAGGTCCGGCAGGGCCGCGCCCTGCCCGGTGTGCCCCAGGGCGTGCAGCGCCTCCAGGCAGCGCAACGCCTCGGCGTGCGCGGCGGGCAGCCCGGGCGGACCCGCGGCCGGCCCGGCGGAGCCCACGGTGACCGGGGCCGCCAGTACCCGGCCCAGGTCCTCGGCGAGCGAGCGGGCCAGCGGACCGGGGTGCCCGGTCGGCGCGACGAGCACCACGCGGCCCTCGTACAGTCCGGCGAGCCCCTCCAGGGCCCGGGCCCGGCGGGCCCCCTCGACCAGCAGCCTGGTCCGCTGCGCCGCGTCGCAGTGCAGCACCAGTACGGCGTGCGGGCGGGTCAGGTCGACGCCGAGCTTGCGCGCGCGCAGCGACTGACCGGCGGGGTCCCGGACCCGCCCCGCGGGCCCGGTGGCCAGGAGGTCGCCCAGCAGCTCGCCGCGGACCCGGTCCTCGGCCTGCGCCGTGGACCGGCGCAGCAACAGCAGCAGGGCGGTGACCAGCGCGGTGCGTTCGAAGAGCCGCCGGTCGGTGTCGGGGAGCTCCGGGCGGCCGGTCAGGGTGATGCTGCCGAGGAGTTCGGGCCCCGCGAGGACCGCGCAGACCCAGTTCCCGGCCGCGCGCACGGCCCGGCCCCCGGAACGGGACGCCGCCGTCCACGCCTCGCGCGCGTCCCGTGCGTCCCGTGCGTCTAGTGCGTCCCTTGCGTCTCGTGCATCCCGTGCGTCCGGCCGCTCGGATGTCTCCGACTGCCCTTGCGCTCGGGGTCCCGACGCCACCCGGGCGAGTTCGCTGCCGTCCGCGTCGTGGACCACCAGGCCGCCGCCCAGCAGCGCCGCGACCTCGCGGGCCAGGTCGCCCGTGTCGGCGCCGCGCAGCACCAGTTCGGTGAGCCGGTCGTGGGTCTCGGCGGCCAGCCGCATCGCCTCGCTGTGCGCGCGTACGGTCTCGTTCGCCACGCCCAGCTCGACGAGGGCCGCGCGCGTCTCCTCCAGCAGCCGGGCGCCGTCGATGGCCACGGCCGCGTGGTCGGCGAGCGAGGCGAGCAGGGCGACCGCCTCGGGAGCGAACTCGCGGACCGCCCGGTCGGCGGCGTACAGCACCCCGATGACCCGGTTGCCCACCCGTAGCGGGACGCCGAGGATCCCGCGCAGCCCCTCCTCGCTCACACCGTTGTCGATGGCCGCGGTGTGCTTGAAGCGGTCGTCCGCGCGGTAGTCGGCGGAGGCGTACGGGCGGGCGCTCTGGGCGACCAGACCGCCGAGCCCCTCGCCCATGCCCAGGCGCAACTGCTGGAAGGCGGCCGAGACGGAGCCGTCGGTGACCCGCATGTAGGTGTCCCCGACGACCGGGTCGTTGAGGGTGAGGTAGGTGACGTCTGTCCCCAGCAGCAGCCGGGCCCGGTGCACGATGGCCCGCAGGACGGCGTCCGGGTCCCGCAGGGCGGCCAGGTCCCCGGCGGTGTCGAACAGCGCGGTGAGTTCCGCCTCGCGGCGCCGGTGCTGGTCCAGGGTGCGGCGGATGTCCAGGGCGACCCGGGTGGCCTCCTCCACCCACGCCTGCTCCCCGGCCCCGACCCCGGCCGCGCGGGCGTCCGCCGCGGGCCGGGCGAAGCGTTCGGCCGGTGCTCCGTCGGCCAGCAGACCGAGCAACTCCCGCAGGGCGACAGCCGCTGCGTGGTCGGGGACCGCGTGGTCGGCCGCGGCGCGGTCGGGCGTCCCGTCGTCCGCCATCCCGTCGTCCGCCATCCCGTCGTCCGCCGTCTCGTGGTCCGCCGTCCACACCGAGGTCATGCGGGAGTTCCTTCCAGGGTCAGGCGGCCCGCTGGGTCTGCGGAGCCTTCCGCCCGGGCCGTCCGGACGCCCCGGGCGCCGAGGTGTCGTTCACGGTACGCGCCAGGTCGCGGCCGCGGGTCTCCTTGGCGAAGGCGACGGTGAGGGTGGTGACCACGGCGGCCGCGCAGAGGTAGAGCGACACCGGGACCGAGGAGCCGTAGTCCGCGAGCAGTTCGACGGCGATGATCGGGGCCAGCGCCCCGGCGACGATCGAGGCGAGCTGGGAGCCCATCGAGGCTCCGGAATAGCGGACCTCGGTGTCGAACATCTCGGAGATGAAAGCCGCTTGCGGCCCGTACATCGCACCGTGCAGCAGCAGTCCGACGGTCACGGCCGCGGCGATCACGGGGAACGACTTCGAGTCGAGCAGGGCGAAGAAGACGAACGCCCACACGGCCATGCCGCCGGAACCGATCAGCGTCACAGGGCGGCGCCCGATCCGGTCGGAGAGCGCACCCCAGGCCGGGATGGTGACGAAGTGGACGGCCGAGCCGATCAGGACCGCGTTCAGGGCGGTGGTCTTGGGCAGGCCCAGGTGCGCGGTGACGTACACGAGGAGGAAGGAGGTGAGGACGTAGTAGGAGATGTTCTCGCCGAACCGGGTACCGATGGCGACCAGCACCTGGCGCCAGTCCCGGCGGAACACCTGGACGACGGGGGCGCGTTCCGCGGCTCCGCGGGCCGCCGCCGCGTCCGCCTTGGCCCGCGCGGCCAGGAAGACCGGGGACTCGGACACCGAGAGCCGGATCCACAGCCCGACGGCCACCAGCACCCCGGAGAGCAGGAACGGGATCCGCCAACCCCAGGCCAGGAAGGCGGCGTCCGACTGCACGGAGGCGAGCAGCGCGAGGACGCCGGTGGCCAGCAGGTTCCCACCGGGTGCGCCGGACTGCGGCCAGGAGGCCCAGAACCCGCGGTGCTCCTCCCCGCCGTGCTCGGAGACGATCAGCACGGCCCCGCCCCACTCCCCGCCGAGCGCGAAGCCCTGGATCAGCCGCAGCAGCGTGAGCAGGATCGGCGCACCGATCCCGATGGTCGCGTGCGTGGGCAGCAACCCCATCGCGAACGTCGCCCCGCCCATCATCAGCAGGCTGAGCACCAGCAGCTTCTTGCGCCCGACCTTGTCCCCGAAGTGCCCGAAGACCACCCCGCCCAACGGCCGCGCCAGGAAGCCGATCGCGTAGGTGAGGAAGGCGATCAGCGTCCCGGTCAGCGGATCGGCCGTCGGGAAGAACAACTTGTTGAAGACGAGCGCGGCGGCGGTGCCGTAGAGGAAGAAGTCGTACCACTCGATGGTGGTCCCGATGAGACTGGCGGCGACGATCCGCCGGATGCCGGACGGAGGCTTCGGGGCGGTACCGGGGGAGACCATGTGCACCACTTCCAGGATGTCTGCGGGGACGTCGGACGTGGCCACAACGTAGAAGTCCACAGGTCGGCGGCATATGTGGCCGACCATCACAATCAACCCCGACCGGGTGTGCCGGAGCACCACATGGCCGGCCGCACCCCGCGACCGCGGCGTGCACCCGGTGGAGCGCGGGGCGCCGAACCGGCGCTCGACCTGTGGATCGCTTGCTCGACGATCACGGGGTGGCCGAGTCGGTCACGGGGCGGTCGGTCGGCCCCGGATCGCTCAGCCGGCTTCGGTTCGCAGCTTGGCGGCTCGTTCGGCGGGGTCGTAGCCCGGTCCGACGCCCTCGATGAGCAGCAAGTCGCCCTCCACGTGGTCGGTGCGCAGGCGCAGGATGGCCCGGTAGGCGGGGGAGTCGTACCAGGCCCGGGCTTCGGTCAGGCCGGGGAACTCGATCAGCACCATGCTGCCGGGCCACGACCCCTCCACGACGTCGACGGGCGGACCGTGGATGACGAAGCGGCCGCCGAAGGGGTCGAGGGTCGCCTGGATGCGCTCCAGGTAGTCGAGGATGTCGGGGTGACTTCGGCGGCTGCGGAGATGGGCGAAGCCGTAGGCGGGCACCACGGGGTCCTTTCGTTCGAGGGGCGCTAGTGATGCCCGGAACGTAGCCCGCGGCTGGTGTGTCACGCGATTACCTCGGAGGTAGTCGCCGGGAGCCGGACCGCCGACCTGGTGGGGTCCGCCGCACGGACCTCCACCACCGGCACGACGGCAGCGACGCGCGGCCGGTGTCGGGTGTCGGGCGGTCGTGATCGTCGTGCCCGCGTGTCACTGGCGTCGGGCCGTCACGTCGCGGTGATCCTGTAAGGGTTGGTCCGGCGCAGGACCTGCGTCCGCACGCCTACCGTCTCCGTCGACCGGGAGAGAAGCATGACCATCAAGGACATCGGGCCCGCACCTCAGAGTTTCGACCTGGAGCGGGCGACGCTGGACAACGCCGACTACCGCTCGGTCGCCTGGTCCGGGAAGTACCTGCAGCTGACCCTCATGTCGATCCCGGTGGGGGAGGACATCGGCCTGGAGGCACACCCCGAGACCGACCAGTTCCTCCGCCTCGACGCGGGCCGCGGCCGAGTCCAGATGGGCAGTGCGAAGGATCGCCTCGACTTCGACCAGGAGGTCGGGGACGGCTGGGCGGTCCTCGTGCCCGCCGGTACGTGGCACAACATCACCAACATCGGCGACGAGCCCATGCGGCTCTACGCCGTCTACGCCCCCGTCCACCACGCCCCGGGCAAGGTCCACGCGACCTTCGCCGACGCGGAGAGTGCCGAGGACTCGGGCAACGACGAACCGCCGAGCTGGTCGGTGCAGCCGACCCACCATCGCGCGGACAAGCACGCCTGACCGTCCGTTCCATGACGCAGCCCCAGGCCAAAGACCTGGGGCTGCGTCATGGAGCGGACGGGGGGCTCAGTCGGTGAGGAGGGCGGACAGCTGGGGCGCGTACGCCGAGTGCAGTACGAGGGAGGCGGCGCCCACCACGGCGGCGTCCGCGCCGAGCGGGGACGCCTTGACCTCGACGACCCGGATGCTCCGGGACAGCGCCCTGGTGGCCAGTGCCGAGGCGACGCCACCTGGGCGCGGGCGCGGGCGACGGGGATGGCGATGGCGATGGCCGGTTCGGGGCGGACCTCGCCGCGTACGCGGCCATCGCCCACGCGCATCCCGACGATCCCGGCCTGCTGCCCGCGCTGATGCTCCAGCATGTCGAGCTGGAACCCGGACAGGCTCTGTTCCTCGGCGCGGGCGTCGCACACGCCTACCTGTCCGGCCTCGGCGTGGAGATCATGGCGAGTTCGGACAACGTCCTGCGCTGCGGGCTGACGACGAAGCACGTGTACCCGGCCTCGGCCGCGCCGTCTACGCCCTGGCGGGCGACGAGCTCCGGCTCGGGGGAGCGGGAACCGTCTTCCGCGCGACGACGGAGGTACGCACCCGCCCCCGTCAGGAAGGCCCCGCCTCCTGAATCCGAAGCGCCGCGCCCCGCTCGCCAGGGGGGCGCAGTTCGCCGGTCCGGGCCACGGTCGCGTACCAGTGCGCGCTCGATTTGGGGGTGCGTTCGAGGGTGTCATAGTCGACGTGGACGGCGCCGAACCGTTTGGCATAGCCGTAGGACCACTCGAAGTTGTCGAGCAGCGACCACAGGAAGTAGCCGCGCACGTCCGCCCCGGCGGAGATCGCGCGGTGTACGGCGTCGAGGTGGGCGTGGACGTAGGCGGCTCGCTCGGGGTCGTGGACCGTGCCGTCGGGGCCGATCTCGTCCTCGTACGCCGCTCCGTTCTCGCTGACGACGAGGGGCAGCCCGGGGTAGCGGAGCGCGGTCCGGGTCAGGAGGTCGTACAGCGCGCTCGGGTCCACCGGCCAGCCCATCGCCGTGCGGTCGCCCGGCGCCCTGTGGAAGGCCACCTCGTCCGCGCCCGGCCAGGGCGAGTGCGCACTGTCGCCGTGGCCGTCGTCCTGCGGCTTGCGGTGGCCCGGTGCGACGTGCGAGACGACGGTGGGGGTGTAGTAGTTGACGGCGAGGAGGTCCAGGGGCTGGTGGATCGCGGCGCGGTCGCCGTCCCGGACGAAGGCCCAGTCGGTCAGGTGGGCGGTGTCGTCGAGGAGGTCGTCCGGGTAGGCGCCTTCGAGCATGGGCCCGAGCCAGATCCGGTTGCCGACGGCGTCGATGCGGCGGGCCGCGTCCCGGTCCTCGGCGGAGGGGGTCAAGGGGCGGATCTCGTGCAGGTTCAGGGAGACCGCGAGCCGGGCGTCCCCGGGGAGCGCGGCCCGCAGGGAACCCGCCGCGAGGCCGTGGCCCAGGTTGAGGTGGTGGGCCGCGCGCAGGGCGTCGACCGGGTCGGTGCGCCCGGGGGCGTGGACGCCGGAGCCGTAGCCGAGGAAGGCGCTGCACCAGGGCTCGTTGAGGGTGATCCAGTGCTTCACCCGGTCCCCGAGGGCGTCCGCGACGAGCCCCGCGTACGCGGCGAACCGTTCGGCGGTCGCGCGCTCCGGCCAGCCGCCCGCGTCCTCCAACTCCTGGGGCAGGTCCCAGTGGTAGAGGGTGAGGGCGGGCGTGATGCCGGCGCCGAGCAGCTCGTCGACGAGCCGGCGGTAGAAGTCGAGGCCCCGCCGGTCGGCGGGGCCCCGGCCGGTCGGTTGGACCCGGGACCAGGAGACGGAGAACCGGTAGGCGCCTAGGCCGAGTTCGGACATCGTCCGGACGTCGTCGCGGAAGCGGTGGTAGTGGTCGACGGCCACGTCACCGGTGTGGCCCTCGAAGACCCTGCCCGGGGTGTGGGAGAAGGTGTCCCAGATGGACGGGGTACGGCCGTCCTCGCGGGCGGCGCCCTCGATCTGGTAGGCGGCGGTGGCCGTGCCCCACAGGAAGCCGGGCGGGAAGGTGCGGGCGGTGGTCGGTGGCCGGGTTTCGGACGCGGTCATCGCAGGGCGCTCCCAACGCGAGTGCGGATGAAGGTGAGGTGGGGGCAGGTCAGTTCTTGACGGCGCCGGCTGTGATGCCGCCCACGATGTGTTTGCCGAGCAGCGCGAAGACCAGGAGCAGCGGCACGGTGGAGATGAGCGCGCCGGTCAGCACGACGGCCTGGTCGACGGTGTGGTTGCCGGCGCCGAGACCGGCCAGGGCGACCTGGAGGGTCGGGTTGCCGTCGGGGGTCAGGGCGATGAAGGGCCAGAAGAAGTCGTTCCAGGACTGGACGAAGACGAGCATTCCCAGGACGGCCATCGCGGGCCGGGCCACCGGGAAGACCACGTGCCAGACGATGCGCAGGCTGTGCGCGCCGTCCATCCGGGCGGCTTCCACCAGCTCGACGGGCAGGGCTTCGATGAGGTATTGGCGCATGAAGAAGACGCCGAAGGCGGCGACGAGCGAGGGCAGGACGACCGACTGGAGCTGGTCGACCCAACCGAGGTCGGTGATGATCCGGTACAGCGGGATCACGCTGAGCTGGGGCGGGATCGTCATGGTCGCCACCACCAGGGTCAGCAGGGCGCCGCGGCCGCGGAAGGGCAGTTTGGCGAAGGCGAAGCCGGCCAGGGTGGAGAACAGGACGGTGGACAGGGCCACGAGCCCGGCCACGACCGTCGTGTTGATCAGCGCCCCGCCCATGTCGACCTGGTTCCAGGCGAAGGAGAGGTTGTCGAGGAGCCGGGGGCCCGGCAGGAGCGGAGCCGGGGCCTCGACCACGCGCTCGCCCGAGTGGGAGGCGGCGACCAGGTTCCAGTACAGCGGGAAGAGCGAGACCAGCGCGGCCAGGCCCAACAGGACGTACGTCAGCGGTCCCGCGTGGTGCTGACGCCCCGCTCCCCGGCGCACGCGCGGGGTGCGCGGCGCCTTCGCGACGGTCGTGTCAGATGAGAGGGCCATGGGTTCGGCCACCTGCCTTCCGGCGCCGGTGCGAGCGGGAAACCAGCGCCTGGACGCCGCCGATGAGCAGGAGGAGCAGGAGCATGACCCAGGCGATCGCGGAGGCCTGGCCCAGTGCGCCGGTGACCCAGCCCTTCTCGTACATGAGCAGGCTCAGCGTCTGGAACTGGTTCCCGCTGCCTCCGCTGATGCCGACGCTGCCGCCGAAGAGCATCGGTTCGCCGAAGAGCTGGGTGGCGCCGATGGTGGACACGATCACCGTGAACAGGATCGTCGGCCGGATGGACGGGATGGTGACGCTGACGAACTGCCGCCAGCGGGACGCCCCGTCCAGCGCCGCGGCCTCGTAGAGGTCCTGCGGTACGGCCTGCATCGCGGCCAGGTAGATGAGCGCGTTGTAGCCCGTCCAACGCCACGTCACGATGGTCGAAATGGCGATCTGGGAAAGCCACTTGGAGGATTCCCAGGCGACCGGGTCGAAGCCGGCCGAGCCCAAAGCCGTGTTGATCAGGCCGTAGTCGGTGTTGAACAGCTGGGCGAAGACGAGCGTCGCCGCCGCGATCGAGGTGGCGTAGGGGGCGAGGACCGCGACGCGGAAGAAACCCCGGCCGCGGAGACGGTAGTTGAGCAGGTGGGCCAGGCCGAGGGCCATGAGGAGCTGGGGGACGGTGGAGATCACGCCGATGGTGAAGGTGTTGGCGAGGGCGTTCCAGAAGAACTCGCTCGTGGCCAGCGCCCGGTAGTTGTCCAGGCCCTTCCACTGGGCGGTGCCGCCGAGCTCGACCCGGTGGAGGGAGAGCCAGCCCGTGTAGATCAGGGGGAACAGCCCGAAGGCGGCGAAGGCGAGGAAGAAGGGGGCGACGAAGAGGTAGGGCACCGCCTTGAGATCGAAGCGGTAGAGCGCGCTGCGCAGTCCGTTCGCGTCGGCGGGCCGCCGCTCGCGTGCGTCGGCGCCGGGGCCCGGGGGCGGTGCGGGGGGCGGCGGCGAGCCGCCACCGGTCGCCCGTACGGGGGTGGTCACGGGGGCGTCCTTCCAGGTCGATGAGTGCGGTGGTGCGAAGGCGACGGACCGTGGTGGCCCGTGGTGGCCCGTGGTGGCCCGTGGGGAGGGGCGGGCGGCGGCGGGCCGTCGAGGGCTCCCCGCTACTTGGCGATCTTGTCGTCGACCAGCTTCCTGACGTTGTCCCAGGCCTTCGCCGGGTCGGTGCCGCGCTGCTCGATGTCGAGGATGCCGTTGTCGGTGAGGAAGGTCTTCACCTGGCCGTCCCAGCGGCTGATCGGGGCGGGCGTGATGCCGGCCGCGGCCTGCGAGTAGATCTTGCCGACCGGGGTGTCGCCGAAGTACGGCAGCTTGGCGTCCTGGACCGCCGGCGAGTCGAGGGTGTCCTTGGAGGAGGGGATGTTGCCGTTCACGCCGAAGACCTTGGCGTGCTGGGCCGGTGCGGTGAGCCAGGCCGCCAACTCGGCGGCCTCCTTGGCGTGTTTGCCGGACTTCGGCACGGCGAGGAAGGAGCCGCCCCAGTTCCCGGCGACGGGCGGTGCGGCGATGTCCCACTTCCCCTGGTTCTCGGGGCCCGCCTGCTCCTTGATGATGCCCGTCATCCAGCTCGGGCAGGCGACGGTGGCGAACTTCGCGTTCTTGAAGGCCGCGTTCCAGGTGCCCTTCTCGTCGAACTGGCGCAGCTTCGCCGTCAGTCCGCCCTGCGCGGCCGCCACGGCGGTGTCCCACGCCTTCTTCACGCCCGGGCTGTTCGCGTAGTCCAGCTCGCCCTTGGTGTCGGCGTACTGCACGGGCTCGCTCGCGACCACGGCGTTGAACAGGCCGCTCGCGGAGTCGTGGAACGCGGTTCCGGCCGGGGCGTTCTTCTTGTAGGTCTCGCCGGTCCGGATGAACTTCGCCCAGTCGCCGGCCCAGAGCTTGGCGACCTCGGTGCGATCGGTGGGCAGCCCGGCCTTGGCGAAGAGGTCCTTGTCGTAGCAGATGGCCATGGGGCCGATGTCCGTGCCGAGCCCGATGACCTTGCCGTCACCCGTCGTGGCCTGCTTGACCTTCCAGTCCAGGAACGCGCCGAGGTCGGCGCCGCCCGTGGTGCGCAGGTCGGTCCACTTGTCGGCCATCGCCGCCCCGGTGGCCTCCGCGATGTAGCCGACCTCCAGGGCCTGGATGTCCGCGAGGCCGCTGTTGCGGGAGAGGCGCAGCTTGAGCGTGTCCCAGTACTTCTGGCCGTCCGCGACGTTCGATTCCTCGATCTTGATATTCGGGTGGGCCTTCTCGTACTCGGCGTAGAGCTTGGCGCCGGTGGTGTTGTCGTAGCCGAAGGAGCCGAAGGTCCCGATCCGCAGCGTGATCTGCTCCTTGCCCGCCTTGTCCGCCCCGCCCCCGGCGCCGTCGTCGCCGCAACCGGTGAGCAGGGCCGCACCGGCCGCGACGGCGACGGCCGCGGAGATCGCGCGGATCGTGGTGCGGCGTTCGCGTCTGCTGCTGGAAGTGCGCATTGAACTCTCCTCGTCCCAGGTGGTGCTCGTGGTGCGCCAGGGGGTCCGGCGGGTTGTTCGCGGCTCCGCGAGGGGCCCGCCCGGACCGATGTGAAGACCGTTGTCGCTCCCTAAGATGGGAGCGCTCCCACGTCGTGCCGGAAGGTTGCTGCCTAACGGGGGCGGGTGTCAAGAGGTGAACGTGGAATCGAGCAGCGGGAATTGGGGGCCCGGCTTCGACCTCGCTCTTGAGTGTGGCCCGTGATGTCGCGGACGGCGATCGTGGCGCCGTAAGACGATCGTGGCTAGTGTGGGAGCGCTCCCAACACTTCTCCCCGTATGGAGTCCGGACATCGTGAGCGGACGACGCAACGACAGGCCCACCCTGGAAGAGGTCGCGGCCCTGGCCGGCGTCGGCCGGGGCACGGTCTCCCGGGTCGTGAACGGTTCTCCCCGGGTGAGCGATCAGGCCCGCCGGGCCGTCGCCCGCGCCGTCGCCGAGCTGGGGTACGTACCCCACCAGGCGGCCAGGGCGCTGGCCGGCAGCCGGACGGACGCGGTGGCCCTGGTGATTCCGGAGGCCGAGGCCAGGCTCTTCGCGGAGCCGTACTTCCTCGACCTGATCCGCGGGGTCAGCGCCGAACTCGCCTCTGCCGAGAAGCAATTGCTGCTCACCCTGGTTCGGACCGAGGCCGAGCGCCGACGGTTGGAACACTGCGTGGCCGCCCGGCGCGTCGACGGCGTGCTGCTGGCGTCCGTCCACGGTGACGACCCGCTGCCCGACCGGATCGCCGAGCTGGGGCTGCCGGTGGTCATGAACGGACGGCGCTCCGAGGCCGAACCGGTCGACCACGTGGACTGCGACAACATCGGTGCGGGACGCGCGGCCGTCGCCCACCTGGTGGGCCGGGGCCGCCACCGGATCGCGACCATCGGCGGCCCCCTCGACATGTACGTGGCCCGCGCGCGCCTGGGCGGCTACCGCGCGGGGCTCGCCGAGGCCGGGATCGGCCCCGACGAGTCCCTCGTGGCGATCGGGGACTTCACCGAGGAGGGCGGCCGACGGGCGATGCGCGGGCTCCTGGAACGCGCCCCCGACCTGGACGCGGTCTTCGCCGCCTCCGACGTGATGGCGGCCGGCGCGCGCGGGGTGCTGCGCGAGGCGGGACGCAAGGTCCCCGGGGACGTCGCCCTGGTCGGCGTGGACGATTCGGTGGTGGCCCGGCTGATGGACCCGCCGCTGACCAGCGTGCGCCAGCCGATCGAGGAGATGGGGCGCACGATGGCCCGGCTGCTGCTCGACAAGATCACGGAGGGGTCCCGGGGCGCGGGAGCGCGCCGGGTGCTCCCCACGGAACTGGTCGTGCGGGCCTCCTCCTGAGCGGTCCGGCCCGTGGCCGGGCACCGCCGCGACGCCGTCGGGCCCCGCGCACCGCGCCGGAACGAACGGCCTACCGGACGCGGCCCGCCCGCAGGTGGAGTTCCTCCCCGCCGAATCCGGCGCGGAAGCCGGGGTCGTGCGAGACCGCGACGACGCTTCCCGGGTAGTGGGCCAGGGCCCGTTCCAGGTCCTCGACCAGGGACAGCGCCACGTGGTTGGTGGGCTCGTCCAGGACCAGGAGGTCCACCGGGCGCGTCACCAACCGGGCCAGCGCCAGCCGTCGTTGCTGCCCGGCGGAGAGTACCGGCACGGGCACGGCGAGATCCTCCTCGCGGAAGAGACCGAGGGCCAGGAGCTCCTCGGCGTACTCCTCGGCCGCGCCGGGTCGGCCGGCCGCGAAGGCGTCGAGCAGGGGGCGCCGGCCGGGCGCGGTGGGCAGTTCCTGCGGCAGGTACCCGATGCGCCCCGGGAGCCGCACGCTCCCGGTGTCGGGCTCCGTGGCACCGGCCAGTACGCGCAACAGGGTGCTCTTGCCCGCTCCGTTGGGGCCGGTGACGAGCAGGCGCCCGCCCGGGGCGACCGTCAGCTCCTCGATGTGGAGCCGGTCTCCGACGGTGACACCGGCCAGGAGGGCGGCTTCGGCCTCGGGGTCCGCGGCCGCCAGGGCCGCGGTGAAGCGCAGCGGCCGTGGCGGGGCGGGCACGGGCGACTGCCGAAGGCTCCACAGCTGCTGGCGGGCCGCACGTACCCGGCCGCCGAGCTTGGCCTCGTGGGACCGGCGGAACTTGCCGAAGCCCTCCCGAGGGTCCTTCCCGCTCACGGCCATCCGCTCGCCCACGGAGGCGACCAGCCGTTCGGCGCGGTCCACGTCGGTCGACCATTCCTGGTGGCGCTGCTCCCAGCGGGCCCGGGCGGCGGCTTTGGCGGTGCGGTAGCCGGACCAGCCGTCGCCGTACCGGGTGATCGAGCGGGTGTCGCGATCGACCTCCAGGATCGTGGTGGTGACCCGCTCCAGGAAGCCGCGGTCGTGGGTGACGGCGACCAGGGTGCCGCGGTGCGACCGCAGCTGCCCGACCAGCCAGTCCACCACGTCGCGGTCGAGGTGGTTGGTCGGCTCGTCCAGCAGCAGCAGCTCGGGCCGCGCGGCCAGTACGCAGGCCAGCGCGAGCCGGGAGCGCTCCCCGCCCGAGAGGGTGCCCAGGGCCCGGTCTACGGTGATGTGCGCGAGGCCCAGCCCGTACATCGCGGCCTCGACGCGCGCGTCGGCCCCGTAGCCGCCGCGTTCCTCGAAGGCGCTGCTCAGCTCCCCGTACGCCGCCAGCGCCGCCGCGTCGGTCAGGTTCCGCTCGGCCGCGCGCATGCGCCGTTCCAGTGCGCGCAGGTCGGCGAGCGCGTCGTCGACGGCGTCCTGGACGGTCAGGGCGGGGTCGAGGCCGAGGCTCTGCGCGAGGTGGCCGGTGCCGCCGGGGAAGGCGACGGTGAGCTCGCCGGTGTCGGGGCGTTCGAGCCCGGCGAGCAGCCGCAGGAAGGTGGACTTGCCGGATCCGTTCTCGCCGATCACCCCCGCCCGTTCGCCGGGGCGGACGGTGAGGGTGACCTGGTCCAGGACGGAGCGGTCACCGAAGCTCTTGGAGACGTCTTTCATCGCCAGTTGGGCGCGTGCGTGCATGATTCGTTTCCCTGGGTGGGTGCGAACAGGGGGGCGGCAGGAAACGCCGGGCCGCCGCAGCTCCTCGCACTGCGCGATGCGCGGTGCGGAGTGCGGTGTGCGCGGGCGTGGCGCCCTGAATCAGCGGAAGTCGTAGTGCGAACCCATGCGCCGACCGTAACAAGCCGCGTCGGCTCGCGGCACCTGGAATTCCCGGGGCGGACGGCCGTGCGGTCGGGTCCTTCTGGAGGCAGTCCCGTACGAGCCCGAGGAGCGCATCCGGTACGCCCGTGGGCGCGAGGCCGCGTGCCTGCTCCGGCGACATGAAGCCGGGAGAGCCGATCAGCTTGCCGGTGCGGGTGTGCGGGCTGTCGCCGGTCGGGCTCTCCCTCGCCCGGGCGATGCCGAAGTCGATGACGCGCGGGCCGTCCACCGTCAGCAGCACGTGGGACGGCTTGGGGTCGCGGTGGATCAACCCCGCCTCGTGCACGGCCCCCAGGGCATCGCCGCCGCCACCTCGCGCGCGAAGCGCCGTCGGAACTCGGCGTCGGCCGTGAACTCGGGCTGCACCACCTCGACTGGTCGAGCCCGCGGGAACGGGACGCGGAACGAGCGGGATCGACGGCGGGAGCGCCGCGCACCACGGCATTAGATGCGTAGGCGTACGGGGTGTTGCCACGGTTGTTCCCGCACCCGGCCGGGCCGGAGGGTGGCCGGCAGCAACCTCGACAAGGAGCTGCCGTGAAGTCACAACACCGCATGGTGGGCGCGCTCGCCGCCCTCCTCGCCCTGCCGCTGTTCGCCCTGCCGTCGGCCGCGCACGCCGCCGACGGCCCGGCGGCGGCCGTCACTCCGCTCGGTGACACCCCGCTGCCGCCCGGGGTGTCACCCACGTCCGTGGGTGGAACTCCCGCCTCGGTCAAGGACTACCCCTTCGTCATAGCGGGCCTGCGCGAAGGCGGCTCGCGCCCGCAGGGGCAGACCTGCACCGGGTCGGTGATCGCGCCCCGCAAGATCCTCATCGCCGCGCACTGCAAGGCGGCGGAGGGCAAGAAGACGTTCCTGTACGGGCTGGACGACCTCAACGCCGGCGGGGGCACGCGCGTCGGCGTGGTGAGCTACGACGTCCACCCCAAGTACGTGAACTTCGACCAGGGTTACGACGTCGCCGTGGTCACCACCGACCAGGACGTCCCGGTGCCGGGGGGCCAGTACGCGAAGGTGGCCACCTCAGCCGACACCGACCTGAACAAGCCGGGCAAGTCCGGCCTCGGCCTGGGCTACGGCAAGAAGGACTTCAACGACGACACCCGCGACGTCACGCTGACGAAGTTCACCCTGCCGATCGTGGCCGGGAGCAACTGCAACGGCGTCGGCGCCGGTTTCCAGGACGCCACCATGATCTGCAGCGGGTACGGCGACGGGCACGTGTCGATCCTGCCGGGCGACAGCGGCGGCCCGCTGATCGTCGACGGCAAGGTCGTGGGGGTCGCGTCCTGGAGCCGCGCCGACTTCAAGTGGTACAGCGTCTACGGTCGGTTGAACAACGACATGGGCGACTGGGTGAAGGAGCAGATCGGCCAGACCCCGCCGTCGACGACGTTCTCGCTGGCCGTGTCCCCGGCCGCCGTGAAGGTCGAGCCGGGCGCGTACGCCTCGACCACGGTGAGCAGCACCGCCGGTTCGAACGGCAGCGAGAAGGTGGACCTGAGCGCGTCCGGTCTGCCCCAGGGCGCGAAGGCGACGTTCCAGCCCTCGTCGATCGATTCCGGGAGCGGCGCGAAGCTGACCGTCGAGACGGCGACCAGCACGCCCCAGGGGGAGTACGCGGTCACCGTCACCGGCACCGGCCCCAGCGGCACCGCGACCGCGAAGCTCACGCTGACCGTGGGCTCCGGCCAGCCCCCGACCGGTGACCTCAAGGTGAGCGTCGACCCGACGAGCGGAACCGGTACGCCCGGCTCCTTCAGCTACGCCACGGTGACCGTGGCGGGTGGATCCGGGACCGTGAAGCTCTCCGCGGCCGGTACGGGCCTGCCGATCCCGCCGAGCTTCAGCCCCGCCACGGTGAACGGCAGCGGGACCTCCCGGATGCAGGTGGTCACGCCGTTCCAGAGCGGGGCCTACCGGATCACGGTGACCGCCAAGGACGCGGCCGGCAAGACGGCGACGGCGACCTACACCCTCACCGTCCGGTAGCGGCGGGGGTGCGCAGCGGGGCGGGGAGGGCCCTGAGGGGGCGCCCTCCCCGCCCTTCGCCGTGCGTCAGAAGGTGAGCGTGAACCCGTCGAGGGTGCCGGTGTCGAAGCGGTACCGGTCCTGGACCCGCAGGGTCCAGGTGCCGTTCGCCTGTTCCGTCGACGCGTTCACCGTGTAGGTGGTGTGGATGCCCGACGAGGAGCCGATGCCCCCGGCCTTCTGCAGCGGGAAGACCGCGCCGCTCGGGCCGACGAGGTCGACCGACAGGTCGGCGGTGTAGGGGTGGCTGATGTCGACCTTCACCGCCAGCGCCGCCGGCGCCTTGCCGTCACAACCCTCCTGGGTGACCGAACCGGACACCGCCGCCCCGGCGTCCGGGATCGCCACCGGTGTGGTGTTGGACCTCGCGGCGCACTTCGTGGGCGGGGTTCCCCCGCCGATGAAGGAGACGTTGAGCAGCTTGTTGGGCGTGTTGCCGCCGGCGTTCTTGATCACGCCGTCGACCGCGCCGCCCACCAGGGCGTCCCGCGTCGCCTTCGGGGTGGCGCCGGGGTTGGCCGCCAGGTAGAGCGCGGCGGCGCCCGTCACGTGCGGCGCCGCCATGGAGGTGCCGCTCATGTTGGCGGTGCCACCGTTGGTCAGTGCGAGCGAGGTGATGTTGTTGCCGGGGGCGAAGAGGTCAGTGCAGGAACCGTAGTTGGAGAAGGAGGCGCGGTTGTCCGCGTCGTCGGAGGCGTTGACGGTGATGGCCTCGGGCACGCGCGCCGGGCTGGTCCCGCAGGCGTCGGTGCTGCTGTTGCCGGCGGCCACCGAGTAGACGATGCCCGCGGCGATCGAGCGCTTGATCGCGTCGTCGCCCACCCCGACCTGGTCCATGGTCAGGCTCATGTTCGCCACCGCGGGCTTGGCGGCGTTGGCGGTCAGCCACTCGATGGCGTCCACCGCGGCGGAGTCCGGGCCCGTACCGGAGCAGTCCGCGCCGAGCACCTTCAACGCGACGATCTTCACCTTCTTCGCCACGCCGTAGGTCTTGCTGCCGATCGTGCCCGCGACGTGCGTGCCGTGGCCGAAGCAGTCGGCCCCGCCGCTGCCGACGAAGTCCTTGCCGACCGAGGCGCGGCCCTCGTACTCGGGGTTGTCGGGCTTGATGCCGCTGTCGAGGACGTAGGCGGTGACGCCCTCGCCGGTGTTGGGGTAGGTGTAGGACTTGTCCCTCGGGAGGGCCTTCTGGTCGATGCGGTCCAGGCCCCACGTCGGGTTGGTCTGCGTACCGGTGGTCCGGGCGGTCCCGTCCTCGTAGACGGCCGCCACGGCCGGGTCCGCCGCGAGGCGTCGTGCCTGCTGCCCGGTCAGGCTCCTGACGGAGAAGCCGTGCAGGACCCGGCCGTACGTGGAGCGGACCTCGCCGCCGTAGCGCCGGGCGAGGGCGGAGGGAGGAGCGAGCGTCCCGGAGTCCTTGAGCACGACGATGTACTGATCGCCGTAGTGCTGCCGGGCCGGCACCACGGTGCCTTCCGGCTGGACCGCGGCGGTCGCGGCGGCCGGGGCTCCGAGGCCGACGCCCAGGCCGAGGCCGAGCGACAGGGTCGCGGCCGCGACGAGAAGTCTGCGCATGGTTGCTCCCTTTGCGGGGGTGGGGGGAAGGCGGTGCGGCTGTCGCACCGTCGGCGGCGAAGTGGCCGCCGGTGCACCACTGTTGGGCGGTGCGGGGTGGTGAACAAGCGGGGTGGTGGCCCGTAGGGGGTACGTAACTAATGGCCGGGCGGGGGCGCTTGCGCTGTCGGGAGCCTAGGATCCGGTCGCCCGGGCCGCGTGGACCGCGTGGACCGGGTACGGACGGACGCGGCTCGTACGGTGGACCGGATCGGGGTGATCATGGCTTCCAGGATCGTGAGCGGAGTCGGCGTCGGAGGCGGCGTCGGGAGCGGCCCGCCGGTGCTCGTCGGCCGGGGGCCGGAGTTGGCCGCGTTGGTGTCCGCCGCGCAGTCCCCGCCCGCCGTGCTCGTCCTGGAGGGCGAGGCCGGGGTCGGCAAGACGCGCCTGGTCCGGGAGTTCGCGGCGCACCCGCGGCTGGCCGGACACCTCGTGCTCACCGGCCGGTGCCAGGCCTCGCCGGTGCCGTTCCCGTACGGCGTCCTGATCGAGGCCCTGCTGGGCGCCGAGGAGCGGCTGCCCGTCGTGCCGCGGTACGGGGCCCTGCTCGGCGTGCTCGGCCGCCACCTGCCGGAACTCGCCCCGCGACTGCCGCCGCCACCCGGCCCCCTCGCCGACGCGGGCGCCGAGGAGCACCGGTTCTTCCGCGCCGTGCGCGCGTTGTTGCGTCTGCTGGGTCGCGTGGTGCTGGTCGTGGAGGACCTGCAGTGGGCGGACGACGGATCGCTGCGCCTGCTGTGGTTCCTCATGCACGATCCGCCCCCGCAACTGGTCGTCCTCGTCAGCTTCCGGCCGGAGGGGGCGCGGACCGGCGGGCCCCTCGCGCGGGGGGCCCGGTCGGCGCCGGGCACGGCGGCAGTCCGGATCCGGCTCGCCCCCCTGGGCGTCGAGGACGCGGGTCGGCTGGCCGCGTCACTGCTGGGCGAACCCGAGGTGTCGGCCGCTCTCGCGGCCCTGCTGCACGAGCGCACGGCCGGTGTGCCGCTCCTCGTCGCGGAGACCGTCCAGGCCCTGCGCGTCGCGGGGTGGACCGCACCGGTCGAGGACGAGGCCGCGCGGCGGATGCTCGACGGCCTGCAACTCCCCGACTCCGTGCGCGAGATGGCGGCCGAGCGGCTCGCGGCGCTGGCGCCGGTCGCGCGGCAGGTCACCGAAGCCGCGGCGGTGCTGGCCGAGCCCGCACCGCTGGGCGTGCTCGGCGCGGTTGCCGGTCTGGACGCCGGGCGGGCCGCGGACGCGCTGCTCCTGGCGATGGAGGGCGCGGGCGCGCTGCTGGGCGAAGTCGGGCCGTGCCGCTACGGCTTCCGGCGCGCGTTCGCGCGACGCGCCGTCTACGAGACGATCCCCGGCCCGCGCCGACAGGAACTCCACCACCGGTCCGTGCGCGTACTGTTGCGGCACGAACCCGTCCCCTGGACGCGGCTGGCCGAGCACAGCCGGAAGGCGGACGATCCGACCGCTGCGGCGCGCTTCGGCGAGGCCGCCGTCGACCGGGCCATCGCCTGCGGGGACCCGGGCACCGCCGTGGGGCTGTTGCAGTCCCTGCTCACCGCCCCGTACCCCGGTCTCGCGGCGACGGACGTGGACAGGCTGGCGGCGAAGCTCGGCGCCGTGGCCTCCGCCGGCGTCTCGCAGGCCGAGGTGCTCGGCACGCTGGAGGGACTGCTCGCCGACCGCCGTCTCCCCGGGCCGCTGGCCGCCGAGATCCGGCTCGGCCTCGGCCTCCTGCTCGTACGGCAGGCGGACGGTCTGGAGGCGGGCCGCGTCGAGATCCAGCTCGCATTGGCGGGCCTGGGCCACCGCCCGGACCTCGCCGGACGGGGCATGGCCGTACTCGCCCAGCCCTACATCGGCGCGACCCCGCTGCGCGGCCACCGGCCGTGGCTCGACCAGGTGGACGCGCTGATCGGCGCCACGAAGGACCCGAGGCTGCGGCTGATGCTGACGGCCAGCAACGTGCCCTCGCGCCTGCACACCGGCGACCCGCAGGCGTGGGCGTGGTTGGCGAAACTGCCCGCCGAGGCCGGAGCGCCCGAGGAGCGGCGGCAGTTGGCCCGCCTCTACTGCAACGCCGCGGACGCGGCCGCCTGGACGGGGCACCACCGGCAGGCCCGCAGCCTGCTGGGGCAGGGCCTGCGACTCGCGGCCGAGTGCGGGGTCCCGTACGTGGTGAGCACGGCCAGGTCCACCGCGGTGCACGTCGACTGGTTGGGCGGTGCCTGGAGCGGCTTGGAGGAGCGGGCGACCGTACTGCTGGCGGAGTACCGGGACCTGCTGCCCGTGGCCAGCGAACTGAACCTGGTCCTGGGCCTGTTGGCCGCCGCCCGAGGTTCCTGGGACCGCGCCACCGGCCACCTGGCCGGGACGGGGGTCCACCAGCCGGACAACGCCGTCACCCCCGTGGCCATCGCCGCGCACGCGGGAGCCGCCGGGGTGCTGCTCGCCCAGGACGCCCCGGAGGGCGCGGCCGCCGAGGCCGAGCGGGGCCTGCGGCTGTTGCGGGCCAAGGGCGTGTGGGCCTGGGCGGGGGACCTGATCCCGATCGCGGCGCAGGCGTTCTGCCGTACGGGCCGCCTCGCGCAGGCGCGGGAGCTGCTCGCCGAACTGGACCGGGAGACGAGCGCCTTGGCCGCGCCGATGGCGCGGGCCGCGCTGGAACACGCCCGCGGGATCGTCGCCGCTCATGACGGCGAACCGGCCCGGGCGATCTCGGCCTTCGAGGGCGCCCGGGCGCAGTACGACCGTCTCCCCGCCCCCTATCCGGCGGCCCTCGCCGCCGAGGGCGCGACCCGGTGCCGCCTCGCCCAGGGCGACGGGGACGCGGCGAGCGCCTTCCGCGCCCTGGCCGACGTCTTCGCCCTGCTGGGCGCGCCCCGCGACGCGGCCCGCTGCCGACACGCCTACCGGTCCACGGGCGCCGTCGCCCCGTCCCGGCGGGGCCGCCGGGGCTACGGGGAGCAGCTCTCGCCCCGCGAGCACGAGGTGGCCCGGCTGCTCGCGGACGGACACACCAACCGCGAGATCGCGCAGACGCTCTTCCTGTCGGTGCGCACCGTGGAGCAGCACGTCGTCAACGTCCTGCGCAAACTGAAGGTGCGCTCCCGCACGGAGGTGGCCGCCGTCCCCCCGCACGGCTGAGCGGCCGACCGGCGACGGCCTAGGAGCGGGGGAGGTCGGCGCGCGAGGAGACGGCCAGTTTGCGCATGGCCTTGGCGACGTGCTGTTCGACGGTGCGGGGCGAGAGCACCAGCGACGCGGCGATCTCGCGGTTCGTCGCCCCGGCCGCGGCGAGCCGGACGACCTCCTGTTCCCGGGGGGAGAGGAGGTCCCCGTAGCCGATGCGGCCGCGTCGGCTGCTGGCGGACTTGCCGTGGTCGCGCAGCAGGCGCCGACATCGCGCGATGTCCCAGCGCGCGCCGAGGAGTTGGTACGCGTCGATGGCCGCGTCGACGAGCAGCTCACCGCCCGGCTGCGCGCCCACCAGCAGGGTCCGGCCCTGCGCTTCCAGGGCCCGTGCGGCCTCGTGCGGGCGGCCGGCCGCACGCCAGGCCCGAGCCGCGGCCTCGAAGCCGACTCGGGCAGCGGCGTGGCCGGGCCGGTGCTCGGCCTCGGCGAGCAGGGCGCGGCAGGTGGCCAGGGCGGCGCGGGCGGCGGGCGCGTCGCGTCCGGCGATGCCCCGGTGGAAGTCCTCGGTGGTGTGCGCCGCTTCGTCGACCGCGCTCGTACGGATCAGCGCCTCGACCGCGGCCGGGACGACTTCGGTGCCCCACACCCAGCACCCGGTGCGGCGCACGTGGTGCAGCGCGGTGTCGGCCGCGGTGAAGGCCGCGTCCGGGCGCCCGGCCGCGAGGTGGATGCGGGCCAGCGCACCGGCCGAAGCGGTGAGCACCATGCCGGTGTCCAGCCGGGTCGTCTCCGCGGCGGCCACCAGGTACCGGCGGGCGGCCGCGGTGTCCCCTTCGGCGTGCAGGGTGAGCAGCCCGCGCACGAGGATCGCCTCGGCGGCCAGGTCCGGTATGTCGACGTAGGCGGCCGCGGCGCGCACCGCGCGGTCGAGGAGCCCCTGCCACGGGCCGGTGGTCCAGGACAGCACCAGGTGGGCGGTCCCGGCGAGCGCGTCGAGGTACGGAACGGCGTTGTCCTGGAGCAGGACGGAGGCGGTGCTCAGGAAGTCGGCGGCGGGTCCGGGGTGTCCCAGGGCCGTCGCGGCATGGGCCAGGTTCGCGTGCGCACGGGCCAGTTGGGCCGCTTCGGGCGCGGACGCGGGCGTCAGGGGGAGCGCGGCGGCGGCCTGCCAGGCGGTGCTGTCCCCGGTCAGCATGAGGACGGTGGCGCGGTTGGCGGCGATCGCCGTGCGCTGCACCGGATCGTCGACCTGCGGCGCGAGCCGCTGCGCCCGTTCGAGGTACTCCAGGTTCTCCGCGACGCGCCAGCCCTTGATCGAGGGGACCGCGACGGCGGACATGGCCCGCGCCGCCAGGTTCGGCGAGGTGGCGAGCAGGTCGGGGACGGCGGCGGCGATCTCCTCCATCCCCTCCATGCCGGCTCCGGCCTGGTTGCGCATCAACGAACCCAGACAGAAGCGCAGTTCACCGCGGACGGCGGGGCTCGGGTCGTCCTGGGCCAGGGTGGTGCGCAGGGCCTCGATGGTCTCCTGGTCCGGCAGCTCGCTGAGGGCGCCGCGGGCGAGTTTGAGGCTGAGCCGGATGCGCCCGTTCGGCCTGGGGTGGTTCCGTCGGGCGACCAGGTAGTGCCGGGTGGCGGTGGTGTGGTCGCCCCGGGCGGCGGCGCGGTCCCCGGCGGTCTCGGTGTAGCGCAACCACTCCTCCGGCCGCCCGGCCCGCTGGTAGTGGTGGGCGATCTGCGCGAGCGGGAGCGGTGCGGCGCGCGCCAGGAGCGCCCGCGCGGTGCGCAGGTGGAGCGCTGGGCGCTCGGGTTCGCAGATCGCTTCGTAGGCCGCCTGGCGGGCGAGGGTGTGCCGGAAGGCGTAGGTGCCCGCGGCGGGGACCAGGACGGCGTGCTCGATGGCCAGCCCGACGGCGCGCCGGGTCCGGTGCTCGGGGATCGCGGTGACGTCGACCAGCAGGTCGATGTCGACCGGTACGGCGGCGACGGCGGCCGCGGCCACCACCGCGCGGGCGTCGGCGGGCAGGCGGCCGAGCCGGTCGAGCATGACCCGCCGGACCGGAACGGGAACCCCCACGCGTTCCAACGCCAGGTGCTCGGCGCCGGTGCCGAAGCCGACCGGGTCCTGGTCGTCGAGCAGGCGCAGCACCTCCTCGACCGCGAAGGGCAGCCCGCCGGTGCGCCGGTGCAGCTGCTCCGCGAAATCGCCGGACACCCGGTCGACCCCCAGCACCCGGGCGGCGAACTCACCGACCTGGTCCGGATCGAGCGGTTGCAGCCGACATTCGTGGACGGGCACGCCGGGTGGGATGCGGGAGTGCAGGGACGCGAGCGGGGTCGGCAGGACGTCGCCGTCGCCCCGGTCGCTGATCACCACGCTGAGGTGCGGCGGCGGCCCGGCCACCAGGGCGTGCAGGAACTCGACGGTCCCGGCGTCGGCCCAGTGGAAGTCCTCCAGGACCAGCACGGCGGGGCCCACCGCGGTCAGGAGCGCGATGGCCGCCCGGATCCGGCGGTGCCGCTCGGCCCGGTGATCGTCCAGCGGGGCCGGTGGGGCGGGCAGCGCGTCGGCGAGCTCGGGCAACAACGGCCGCAGGGCCCCGGTGACGGGCGGCAGATCGTCCGGCACCCGGCCCACCAGGCAGGCGAGCGCCTCGATGACGGGCGCGAGCGGCCAGACGTCCTCGAGGTCCGGGCAGCGTCCGACGGCCCGGGGCCGCTCGCGCAGCGCCGGGGAGGCCAGCAGTTCGGCGATCATCCGGGTCTTGCCCATGCCGCCCTCGCCGGTGACCAGGACCACGCAGGGCGGTCCGGCAGCTGCCGCGACGAGACGCCGCAACGGGGCGGCCCGCCCTACGAGCGGGGTGGGCCGTCGTGCGTTCACCGGTACCGGACTCCTTAACTGCCTTCAGCCGTCTGCGCCTCGTCGTCAGCGGCGTTCGCGCAGCTGCTCCTCGTAGAGGCTCGCGGGCTGAACGGGGGCGCCGGGGCTGACGATCGTCCCCTGGCGCGGCGGGACGGGGAGTTCGCCGTCGTGCTTGCCGGGGGTCCGCTTGCCGGTGATGCCGAAGGCCCAGTTGTCGGCCGTGGGCGGGGCGAGGACGGTGTAGCGGGCCGAGGAGGTGTTCCAGAAGACGTTGTTGGCGCCCTGCCAGCCGTGACCGGTGCCGCCGTCCCAGGCGTTGGCGGCGATGAACGCGCCGTCGCTGCTGACGATCGTCAGCTGGTCGTAGAGGGTGCCCGAACCCCAGCGCATGTGCGGTCCGGCGTCGATCTGGCCGCTGCCGGAGGGGGAGGTGGCGGTGCCGCGGGTGAAGACGTTGGGCCCGGCGGCGTACGCCTGGGTGGTCCACGCGTGGACGCGGTCCCCGGTGACGGTGGTGTCGCGGACCAGGACCTGCTGTCCGCCGATCATGAAGGCAGGCGGCGGCGCGAGCTTCGCGGGGACGGCCATGTCCAGGTCGGCGGCGCGCTCGATGGTGACGCGGCTGGCGTTGTCGTCGACGTAGAAGCCCGAGCCGAAGCGGGTGAGCCTGACGTCGGTGGCCCATACGTCGCGGGCCGCGCCGATGGTCAGCAGGCGCGAGGCGAAGGCGCCGGCCTCGCGGTTCTTGCCGCCGTCGGGACGCCCGTAGTCGGCGTCCTCGGTGAAGGCGGTGGCATCCGCCGCCAGGTTCTCCACACCGGCGTGCGTGACCTGCCCTTCGAGGGCGTAGTGCCAGACGGTGCCGCCGCCGTAGCGCTTCTCGATGGCGGTGGTGAGGGGCGCGTCGAAGGTCAGGGAGTTCGCCGAGACGGCGGTGACGGTGCGCACGGCGAGGATCCCCGAGTTGGGCTTCCACCCCTCGCCGCCGTCGATCTTGTCCATCCCGATCGCCTTGATCCACGCCGTGGTGGTCGGGCGCTGCACGACCACCCGGTCGCCCGGCGTGAACGAGGAGGCGTCCGCCACCGAGAGCTTCGTCGCACCGACCGGCACCCGGGCGTCCGCGATCTCGATGTGCTTGCCCGTGCTGGTGTACGCGGCCCCGCCCCCGATGGTGATGAGCGAGCCGGGCTTCCCGGAGGCCCGGAGCAGCGTCCCGCCGGGGCCGGTTCCCGAGCCGCGCAGCACGACCCCGTCGGCCAGGGCGATCCCGGCCCGGACCCGGAAGGTGCCCGGTCCCAGCGTCACCGCGCCGCGGGTCCCGTCCGCGCCCGCCTTGAGCTGCGCCACCCGGTCGACGGCGGCCTGGATCCGGGCGGTGTCGTCCCCCTTGGCCTGGGCGTCGAGCCGGGTCTTCTCGGCCGCCCGGGGCAGGGCCACGCCCCCGCCCCCGTAGCCCGCCGAGGAGAAGTCGGGGATCGTGGTGCCCGCGGCATCGGGGCGGTAGACCAGGGCCCCGCCGGTGAAGCTGACGGAGGCGGGTTTCGCGTCGGCGTCGGCGACCGCGGGCCCGGCCTGCGCCGACTGGTGGCCGGACTGGAACCACACGACGGACGAGACGGCCAGCAGGCCCGTTCCGGCCGCGACGGCCAGCCGCCCCTTGGTCAGCACCCTGGCGTGTCGGCCGGAAGCCGGTCGGTCCTGCGCCCGACGCCGGGTACGCCTGTTGTTGCCCATCGCGCTACTCCTCGGAAGATCACTTGAGATTCACCCTCGCCGGCCGTCGACCGAAGATCGTTTGGCCAGGGTGGTGCCTGACCGCAGAAGTCGTGGCTGTACGCGGGTCGGGCAGGTGATCCGTCGGGATCGTATGCCCTTGTCTGCTGCGGCGCCGTTAGCAACATCACGTACGGCGGTGCGGGAGCGGCCCCCGGCCCCCCGTGGTCAGGGGGCCGCTCCCGGGACCCCCGGGGACGGATGTGGAGCGTCCCCGGGGGTGGTTTCAGAACTGGAGCGACCAGCTGTTGATGTAGCCGGTGTCCTGCTTGGCGTTGTCGGTCACCCGGAGCTTCCAGGTGCCGTTGGCCACCTCGGACGAGGCGTTGACGGTGAAGGTGCCGGTGACGTCGTCCGCGCCGTCGTTGCTGTTGTAGTCCTTGAGCAGGTAGCTGCTCCCGTCGGGGGCCACCAGCGATACGCGCAGGTCACCGCGGTAGGTGTGCTTGATGTCGACGGCCACGGCGAGGTTCGGGGGTGCGTTGCCGGTGACCCCGCTGACCGTGATCGGGGAATCGGTGGTGGCGTTGTCGTTGACGGCGTAGTCGGCCGTGTTCTCGAACTTCTTCCCGCTGGGCGGTGTGGTGCCACCGCCGCCCACGTTCAGGAGCTTGTTGGGGGAGTTGGTGCCCGGGTTGCCGACCTTGCCCGTGGCGGCGTCCGCGACCAGCTTGTCGCGGACCTGGGCCGGTGACCACGACGGGTTGGCCGAGAGCAGGAGCGCCGCCGCGCCGGCCACGTGGGGCGTGGCCATCGAGGTGCCGCTCATCGAGGTGGTGGAGGTGTTGCTGTCCTTGGACGCCGACGTGATGTCGGAGCCCGGAGCGAAGAGGTCCAGGCAGGAACCGTAGTTGGAGTACGAGGCCCGGCCGTCGCCGCGTTCGGTCGCCCCCGCCGTGATGGCGGACGCCACCGAGGCCGGGGACGAGGTGCACGCGTCGGCGCCGCTGTTGCCGCCGGCCACGGCGTAGGTCACCCCGGAGGAGATGGACCGTGCGACGGCGTCGTTGACGGACTGGTTCGTGCCGCCGCCGATGCTGATGTTCGCCACCGCGGGCTTCACGGCGTTGCCGGTGACCCAGTCGACGCCCTTGATGACGGTGGACCAGGGCGCCGAGCCCTGGCAGTCCAACACCCGGACGCTGACCAGCTTCACGCCCTTGGCCACCCCGTAGGGGCCGCCGCCGAGCGTGCCCGCCACGTGGGTGCCGTGACCGAAGCAGTCCGACGCGTCGTTGTCGTTGTCGACGAAGTCGTATCCGCTGGTAGCGCGACCGCCGAAGGCCTGGTGGGTGAGGCGGACGCCGGTGTCGAGGACGTACGCCGTCACGTTCGCGGCGGTGTTCGGGTAGGTGTACTTCTGGTCCAGCGGCAGGGCGCTCTGGTCGATGCGGTCCAGCCCCCACGACGGCGGGTTGTTCTGCGTGTCCACGGCGCGGGCGAGCCCGTCGGCCTCGACCCGCGCCACCGACGGGTCCGCCGCGAGCCTGCGCGCCGCGGCCTCGCCCATGTCGGCGGCGAAGCCGTGCAGGGCGGCCGTGTAGGTGAGCCGCAGGGACCCGCCGTGCCGCCGCGTCAGCTCCTTCGCCCTGGCGGGCACGTCCTGGCCCGGCACCGAGTCCTTGAACGTGACGATGTAGGAGCCGGCGATGGCGCCCGGCCGGTCCGCGCCGACGATCTGGCCCTCACCCGATGGGGTGGGGGCCGCGCTGACGGTGTTCGCGGCTCCGATCAACAGGGTGACACCGGCACACGCGGCGACGAAAGCGCGTAATGCCGTGGCCTGGGCCTGAGACGTCATCTTCGAAGTCCTCCTCTAGGACTGTCCGGACCGCACCGGCCCGGTTGGTCGTCGAGCACCCACGGCGCACCCGTTGGGGGGCGGGTGCAGTCCGCACCGCGCCGGTGGTGGACATGACAACTCGGCGGGTGTGGTCCGAACGTTCCGTGGGCGGTGCCGCTGCGGAGGGATCCTCGGCGGCACCGTGGGTTCCGACGGCCGCTCCTCTGGGGGGCCTCGTGCATCCGGAGCCCGCGCGAGCGGGTGCCGAGGGCGTGCGAGGGGGGAGTGGCCGTCGAACCCCCAGAGCATCGACCGGCGATGCGGAACGGGGCAATCCGTAGGCCTACCTATTCAATGCGCGCGCCGTACGTCGTGCCCGCCCCGGCGGGCGGGTTCAGGCGGCCCGGTCCGCCGCGAGGGCCGCGGCCAGCGCCGGTATCCCGAGCGCCTGTTCCTGCGCCGGGGTCGATCGGTAGAGTAGGTTCTGGAGCTGGAAGGGGTCGGCCGCGAGGTCGTAGTACTCGCGGAAGAGGAGCCGTCCCGTGCCGCTCACCGCGCCCGTGCCGTCGGTGACGAGGTCGTAGTACTCGGTGTACTGCCGGTCCTTGGCCAGGTACGAGGCCCAGGTCTTCGGCCCGCCCGTGTCGGCGTCGAGCCTCCACCACTCCAGCAGCAGGTGGTCGCGGGCGGCCGTGGTGAGCAGGGACCGCCCGTCGATCGGGGTGTCGGGGGTGATGCCGGCGGCGTCCAGGATGGTCGGGGCGACGTCGATGTTGGCCACGATGCGGTCGTCCGTGGTCCCCGCGCCGAGGCCCGCGGCGGGCCAGGAGAGGAGGAAGGGCACCTCGTGCGCCGGGGCGTAGGCCACCGACTTCTTCACCCAGCTGTGGTCCGCCCAGGTGTAGCCGTTGTCCGAGACGTACATCACGAGGGTGTTCTCCATCTGCCCCAGCGCCGTCAGCTTGTCCCGCAGGGCCCGGACCGTGTCGTCCACCGAGAGCAGGCTGCGCAACTGGCGTTGCCGCACGTCCTGGCCGTCGCCGAAGGTTCCCTTGGCCTTCTGGATGTAGGGCGGTTTGTCGCTGCGGTCGTCCTCGGGGACCGAGGGGCGGCCGTTCCAGGCGGGGACCGGGGTGTCGGCGTACCGGGGGGCGGGGGTGTTGGGCTCGTGGGCGGCGAAGGGGGCGACGTACGCGAACCAGGGGCGGGGGTCGGTGGCCGCCTTGTCGAGGAACGCGAGGGCCTTGTCCCTGATGATGTCCGTGGTGTATCCCTGGATCCGGCCGACCACCCCGTTCACGTTCCACCGGGTGTCGTTGTAGGCCGGGTGCATGCGCGCCCATTCCTCGAAGTGCGGCTGGTCGTCGGCGAGCGGGTAGAAGTTGAGGTACTTGCCGAAGAGCCCCGTGCGGTAGCCTGCGCCGCTCAGGTACCGCTGCACGGTGGTGTGCTGGTCCAGGCCGGTCGACGCCTCGTTGTTGCGCACGCCGTGGTGGTGCGCCGTGCGGCCGGAGAAGAGGGAAGCGCGCGAGGGGGCGCAGAGGGGGGTCGCGCAGTGCGCGTGCGTGAAGGTGACGCCGCGCCCGCCGAGCCAGTCGATGACCTTCGGGATGGCCCAGTCGGTCTGCTTCGGCTGGTCGTCGGAGACGATCAGCAGGATGTTCGGGCGGGAGTTCGCGGCGGCGCCGGGAGACGGCGTGGCCGCCGGGGCGCCGGTCGGAGCGGCGGCCGCCGCGGTTGCGGCGGCGGCGCCGGTGAGGAAGGTGCGTCGGGCGAGAGCGGCGCGCGGACCGGCGGGTGAGCGACGGCGGGGCGTGGGGGAGTGCTCGGCCATGAGGGGCTTCCTGTCCGTTCGGCGATGTGACGGACGTGCACGGGGCGGGGCGGGGCGCACGGGGCCACCGGCCGACCGAACCCGCGGATCAGACCCTAGGGTCCGGGATGCGGACGCTCCATGGACGGGGTGATGCGTTCCCGTGGCGGTGTGGTGGCGGCGCCGTGGCGGCACTGTTGCGCCGTCGTGTCGCGAGGACCGCGACGACGTCACGCTTCCTTATGGAATCTTTACATCAGAGCGATCCGGATGTTGCGGGAGATAACGTAGCCTTCGGGCGCCATGGACTATTGCCACACCTGCCGAAGGCACCTCAACGGCGCACTGGCGTGCGCCGGGTGCGGAACCCCGGCCGACCACCTGACCACACCTCCCGACATCGGACGCGCCGACGACCCCGCGATCGGATCCGGCACGCCCCACCCACCCTCGCTCGTAGCACCCTCCCCTGCCGCGGCGCCCACCCGCGACCACCGGCGGCGACGCCGCCGGACCCTGCTCGCCGCGGGCCTCGGCCTGGTCCTCGCGGGCGGGGCCACCTTCGCCCTGGCCGGGTTCACGACCGGCGGGCGGGACGGGTCCTCCGACCCGGTGCCGGGGGGCGGTACGGGTGTGCGCCGGCCGCCTTCGACCGGCGCCCCGTCCACCGGGACGGCCGTCGCGCCGTCCGTGGGCGCTCCCGGCACGTCCGGCGCGCCCACCCCCGGGCGTCCCTCGGCCGGTGCCTCCGCATCCGCGGGTTCCCCGACGGCCGTTCCCCCGGCCGCGCCGGTCGGTACGGGCGCCCCTCGGCCGTCCGCCGACACCTCCTCGGCGCCGGGGCGGCCCGAGACCTCGCCCTCGACCGCTCCGGGCCCACCGTTCCCGCCGTTCCCGCCGAAGCCCTACAAGACGGCGAAGCCACCCTTCCAGCCGATGGGGTGCCCGCCCGCGGGGTGCTGAGCCGGGTGCGGCGGCGGCCGCGGTGGTGGAGGAGGCCCCGACCACCGCGGCCGCACCGGTGGTCACCGCCGCGGCTCGCCGATCATCGAGGCGAGTACGGCGCTCAACTCCTCGCCCGGCTGCGGCCGCAGCGCCGGTGCGAGGCGGTCCGCGCGGTAGTGCCAGCGGTGGTCGAGGTCGCGGTGCACCTCGTCGGTGAAGGTGACGGCGCTGTCGCCGCCGAGCAGCGCGATGAGCTCCGCCGTCAGGTCGGACCAGGCCACGTGCCCGCTCACCGCGTTGGCCACGCCGTGCACCGGCGCGTCCAGGCAGGAGGTGGCCGCGCGTGCCAGCGCCGCGGCGTGCACCCAGGGCGCCCCGTACCACGCGTGGCCGCCCGTACCGGGTGCGGGCAGCGTCACGGGGCCGCCCGCGAGGACCGCCTGGTACAGCAAACCGGTGGCACCCCAGCGGAGTTGGTCCCGGAGCCGGTCGTGGGCGCCCCAGACGATGGGCGAGCGGACGGCGCTGGCGCCGCCGCGCCCCCCGGTGCCCGCCGCGGCCAGCAGGATCCGCTCGCAGTCGACCTTGGCCCGGCCGTAGGCGCTCAGCACCTCCCGCGACGGCGACTCCTCCGCGACGCGCGCCTCCACCGGTCGGCCGTAGGCGTCCACGCTGCTGACGAAGACGAACGGGCCGCCGTTCCAGGCGTCGACCATGGCCTCCATGGCGGCCACGTCCACCTCGGGGCGGGTGAAGGTGCACGCGGCGTGGATCACGGCGTCCGCGCCCGCGACGGCGGCGCGCAGGCCGTCCAGGTCGCCGAGGTCGCCCTCGACCACCTCGACGCCGTCGCCGCTGACGAGGTGCGCGGACTCGGGTCGGGCCAGGGCGAGCACCGGCCGCCCCTGCGCGGCGAGTTCGCGCAGGACGAACGCCCCGACACCGCCCGTGCCACCGGTCACCAGGACCGTGCCCTCGCGCACCCGGCGCGGTCGCGCGGTGGTGGAGGCCGCCGCGACGGCCGTGGCCCGGTCGGCCGCGCGCCCGTCGAGCAGGGCCGCGACGGCCCGCGGCGTGCGGGTCTGCATGATGTCCAGGCCGACCAGCGGCAGGGTCAGCGCGGACCGCAGGCGCTCGGCGAGTTGGACCGCCGCCAGGGAGTGCCCGCCGAGCGCGAAGAAGTCGTCGTCCGGAGCGGGCCGCCGACCGAGCAGGCCGGCGAACGCCTCGGTCACCGCTTCGAGGCGGGGGCTCTTCGGGGCCGCGGGGACCGGGGCCGCGGGCAGCAGGGCGGTGTCCACCGCCCCCTCGGCCGTGCGCGGCATCGCGTCGAGCAACATGACGGCGGCCGGGACCAGTTCGGGCGCTAGCGCCTCGCGCACATGGGCGCGCAGCTGTACGGGCGAAGGCCCGCCGGTGCGGTTCAGTACGGCGTACGCCAGCACCGGGCCGCCCGCCGGGGCCGCCACGTACGCGTCGGCCACGTCCGGGTGGGCCGCGAGGCGGGCCTGCGCCGGGTGCCCGGTCGCCCGGGGCCGGGCGGGCCGACCGGGCAGCGCCGACAGCCGCAGCGCGGGGTCCTGGGCCACGGCGGTCAGCAGCGCGGCGAAGGACGTGCCGAGCTCCCGACCGGCCTCCTCGTCGAGGGCGGCCCGACCGTACTGGACCAGGCTCCGCGGAGCCTGAGCGTCGTCGAGCAGACCGAAGGTCAGGTCGAACTTGGCCTCGGCGGTGCCGACGTCGACGGCGCGCGCCCGCAGCCCCGGCAGCCGCAGGGCCGTCTGCTCGCCGACGAGGTCCCAGCTGACCCGGACCAGGGAGGACCCGTCCGCGCCGCGGGCCGCCGCCCCGAGCTGCTCCAGCACCAGGTCGAAGGGCACGTCGCGGTGCTGTTGGGCCTCCAGGAGCGCGTCGCGCACGCGCTCGACGAGGGTGGCGAACTCCGGGTCCCCGGACAGGTCGACGCGGATCGGCAGCGTGTTGACGCACAGGCCCACCAGGCCGCGCATCGCCTGGCCCTCGCGATGGGTGGCGGCGCAGCCGATGACGAGGTCCAGTTCGCCGGTGAGGCGGTGCAGCGCGGCGAAGGCGGCGGCCAGGCCCACGGTGAACACCGTGGCGCGGCGCTCCCGGCCGAGCTCGCGCAGGGCCGTGAGGACCTGCGCGTCGATCGCGCTCTGCGCGGTGGCCGCCGGGCGTTCGGCCACCTCGTCCGGCGCCGTGTCGGGCCGGGGGAGCGGCGGCGGGGTGGCTCCGGTGAGCCGCCGGGTCCAGTGGGCGAGGCCGTCCGACGCCCCGGCCGCGCCGGAGTGCTCGCGGCGGGCGAAGTCCGCGTACTGCGGCGGCGCGTGCAGCGCGGCGGCGGAGCCGTCCACCGCGGCGCCGTACAGCACGGCCAGCTCGTCGGCCACGGTCTGCAACGAGGCGCCGTCGATGGCGATGTGATGGAACGTCAGGAGCACCGTGTGGTCCTGGGGATCGTGGCGCAGGACCAGCGCGCGCGGCACCGTCCCGGCGGCCAGGTCGAAGGGGCGGCGGGCCTCCTCGGTCAGCGCGGCGGCGCCGTCGTCCGGGCACTCGACCAGGTCCACCGCGACGGCGGCGGGCGCGGGCAGCGCCACCTGGTGGGGCTCCTCGCCCTCGCGGCCGTACCGGGTGCGCAGGATCTCGTGCCGCCCTACCAGCGCGGTGAGCGCGGCGCCCAGCGCGTCCAGGTCGAGCGGCCCCCGGAGCCGGGTGGCGAACGGCACGCTGTACTGGGCGCCGCTCTGCCCGAGCCGGTCCATCAGCCACATGCGGCGCTGGGCACGGGTGAGCGGGGCGGGCCCGGTCGGCCGGTCGGCCCGCGGCCGCGGGGTCGCGGCGCGGTCGGCGGCGCGGGCGCGGGCCCTGCGCAACAGCTCTTCCTGCAGGGCGGCGTTGGTGTCAGTGGCCATCGGTGTCCTCGGGCGCTTCGGAGTGCGGATCGGGGTGGGCGGCGAGCAGGGCGCTCTCGACCAGGGCGGCGTGTCCGGCCACCGTGGGGGCCGCGAAGAAGTCGGCGAGCGACAGCTCGACACCGAGCTCCTCGCGCAGGTCCTCCGCGACGACGAGGGCGAGCAGCGAGTGCCCGCCCAGGCCGATGAAGTCGGCGTCGGGGCGCGTGACCTCGTGTTCGAGATGGCGGCCCCACACGTCGGCGACGGCCTGCTGGAGCGGGGTGAGCGGCTCGGCCGCGCCGATGTCGGCGGCGGCCGGAGCGAGGTCCGCGAGGGCGTGCCGGTCGACCTTGCCCGAGGTGGTGAGCGGTAGCCGCTCCACGACGGTCAGCTCGTCCGGCACCATGTGCGCGGGCAGGAACGCGGTGAGCCGGGCCAGCAGCGCCTCGGCCCGCGGCACGGGCCCGGGGGCGGCCACCACGAACGCGACCAGGCGCGCGTCGTCGGCGGTGGCGCGGCGCACGGTCACGGCCGCGTCGTCGACGTCCGACTGCTCGCGCAGCACGTGCTCGATCTCGCCCGGTTCGATCCGGAAGCCGCGCACCTTGACCTGGTCGTCGGCCCGGCCGTGGAAGGCGAGGACGCCGTCCGGGCCGACGGAGGCGAGGTCCCCGGTGCGGTAGAGGCGACCCAACACGGGGTGCTCCACGAAGCGTTCGGCGGTCAGCTCGGGCCGCCGGGTGTACCCGACGGCCAACCGGCTGCCGCCGATCCACAGTTCGCCGCGCGTGCCCTCGGCGACGGGCCGGTGGGCCTCGTCGAGGACGTGGGCCGTGGCGCCGGCCAGGGGGCGGCCGATGGGCACGGGCCCGTCGCAGTCGGCGTCGCCGACGCGGTGGGCGGTGGCGAAGGTGGTCGTCTCGGTCGGGCCGTAGCCGTTGACGAGCTCGATCCAGGGGAAGGCGCGCAGCACGGCCCGGGCGTGCTGGGCGGCCATCGCCTCGCCGCCGACGACCACCGTGCGCAGCAGCGAGAAGACCCGGGAGCGGCGCACGGCGAGCTGGTGGAACAGGGCCGTGGTGAAGAAGGCGACGGTGACGCCGTGCCGCTCCATCTCCTTGGCCAGGTCCTCGAAGGAGGGCCGCGCGGTCGTGCACACCACGACGGCGGCGCCGTTGGCGAGCGCCGACCACACCTCGAAGGTGGAGCCGTCGAAGGTGGCCGGGGAGTGCAGCAGCACCCGGTCGCGCGGGGTGACGCTCAGGTAGTCCGGGTCGGTGACGAGCTCGGCGATGGCGCCGTGCCGGATCGCCACGCCCTTGGGGCGGCCGGTGGATCCGGAGGTGAACATGACGAAGGCGGTGTCGTCCCCGCCGGGGCCCTCGCCGTCCCACTCCGCGCCGGTGAGCAGCTCGTCGTCGGGCAGGGCGAGGACCGCGCCGGCCGGGCCGGCCGCCTCCAGCAGCTTGCCGTCGCCGACGGTCAAGGTGGCGCCGGAGTCCTCCAGCATGGCCGCGGTGCGCAGCGGGGGGTGCGCCGGGTCGAGGGGGACGCAGGAGGCACCGGCCCACCACAGGGCGAGCTGGGCGACGACCGTGCGGGCCGAACGCGGCATGAGCAGCGCCACGGAGTCGCCGGGGCGTACGCCGCGGTCGCGCAGGTGGGTGGCGAGTCGGCGGGCGGCGCCGGCCAGCTGGGCGTAGGTCAAGGTGGTGTCGCCGTCCGCGACCGCGAGGGCGTTCGGGGTGCGCGCCGCGTGCCGTGCCACCAGGGCGGGCAGGCCGGTCCGGTCCACGCTCACTTCGTCTTCTTCCGGTCGGTCGCGGAGGGGCCGCGAGGTCGTCACGTCAGGCCCCCGCGGTCGCGGTGGCGGTGCGGCGCCGCTCGATCACGGCGGCGATCGCGCGCAGGTCGGGCTGGCGCAACAACTCGGGCGCGCGCAGGTGCACCCGGGTCTCCCGCTCCAGTACTTCGAGGAGCCGGGCCACGAGGATGGACGTGCCTCCGGCGTCGCTGAAGTTGTCGTCCAGGGCGATGTCGGGGCGGCCGATCAGGTCGCGGACCGTGGTGAGCACGAGCAGTTCGTCGGCGCTCGCGTCCTCGGGCAGGGCGGCCCCGGTGGCGGCGTGCGCCCGCGCCTCCTCGGCCCGCTCGCGCAGGACGGCCCGGTCCACCTTGCCGTTGGCGTCCAGCGGGAAGGCGTCCACCACCTCCACCGTCGAGGGCACCGCCTGCTCGGGCAGCCAGGCCCGTACGGCCGCGAGGAGCACCTCGGGGGAGGGCGCGGCCCCGGCGGCGGGCAGGACGTGCGCCACGAGGCGGGCCCGCCCCTCGGCGTCGCGCGGCGCGGTGACCACGGCGCTGCGGACGGCCGGGTCCTGCTCGAAGGCGGCCTCGACCTCGGCGGGCTCGATCCGTACGCCGCTGATCTTGACCTGGTCGTCCAGGCGGCCGAGGAACTCGATGGCGCCGTCGGCCGCCATGCGCACGCGGTCGCCGGTGCGGTACATCCGGCCCAGCTCGGCCAGTGCGGCGGGCGGGGCGGTGAAGCGGCGCGCGGTCAGTTCCGGGTCGAGGTAGCCGAGGGCCAGGCAGGAGCCGCCCACGCGCAGTTCGCCGTCCTCGCCGCGCGCGACGACGGCGCCGTCCGCGTCGGTGACGGCGACGCTCACGCCCGCGATCGGGGTGCCGATGGGCGGTGCGGCGGCGCTGTGGACGTCCGGGTCGTCCGCGCGCATCGCGTGGGTGGTGGTGACCACGGTCGCCTCGGCGGGGCCGTAGGCGTTGTGGACGGTGGCGGTCACGTCCGGACCGGGGCGCCGGCGCATGCGGTCGCCGCCGACCACGAGGTGGCGGACCGGCAGGTCCTGCGGCCAGGGCCGGTCCAGGAGCGGCTCGACCATGGGGGTCGCCGCGACGGTGACCGTGACCCCGGCCTCCCGCCACCAGCCGGTGAGGGCGGCCGGGTCCCAGCGGACCTCGTCGGGCGCGGGTACGAGCGCGGCGCCGGAGGTGAGGCCGCCCCACAGCTCCATCAGGTGCGGGTCGAAGGCGACGCCGATGAGCAGGGACTGGCGGTCGCCCGGGGCGAGCCCGGTCTGCGCGCGGTACCAGTCGAGGAGCGCGGTCAGGGCCGGGTCGGCGACCGCGACGGCCTTGGGGCGGCCGGTGGAGCCGGAGGTGAGCACCGCGTACAGGGTCCCGGGCACGGCGGTACGGGCGCCGGGCGCGACCGGCGCGAAGGCGGCCACGACCGAGGCGGCGGCGTTCGCCCCGGCACCGGAGAGCGGCAACTCCACCAGTTCTACGTCCGCCTGACGGTCCGGCAGGACGGCCGGGTCGCCGATCAGGCAGACGACGCCGAGGTCCTCGGTCACCGCGGTGATGCGGCGTTCCCCCGGCCGCGGGCCGAGCGGCAGGTACACCGCGCCGATCCGGGCCAGCGCGACCGCGGTCACCACCAGCGCGGCCGAGCGGTCCAGGCAGACCCCGACGAGGTCGCCCGGGCGGACCCGGTGGGCCAGCGCCGCGGCGAGCGCGTCGGCGGCCGCGTCGAGTTCGGCGTAGCTCCAGCGGTGCTCCCCGTCGATCACGGCGGGGGACCCGGGGGCGCTGCGCACCCACTCCTCGTAGCGCGCCAGGACCCCGGGCCCGCCGGACGCGGCGGCCGGGGCGCCGTGCGCGATGCTCGGCGCGGCGCCCGGCGTGCTGCCCGCGGGGTCGACGTCCTGTCGGGTGATCGGTTCGGCGGTCATCGTGACTCCTTCGGCGTCGTGAGGGCGGGGGCGGCGGACCGGGCGAGGGCGCGGGCCTGGTCGCCCAGGACGGGGTGCTGGAAGAGCAGGCGCAGCGAGGGGCGCTCGCCCAGGTGCGGCTCCAGCCAGGCTGCCAGCTGCGCGGCGAGCAGGGAGTGCCCGCCGATGTTGAAGAAGTGCGAGCCCTCCTCGAAGCGGTCGTGCCCGAGCGTCGCGCGCCAGCCCCGCGCGAGCAGGACGACGGTCGGGTCGTCCGACAGCGTCGGGTCGGACAGCGGCGCGGCCTCCTCGGCCGGTGCGACCGGGGCCAGGTCGGCGACCATGCGGGCCAGGGCGGTACGGTCGGGCTTGCCTCCGGCCAGCGTCGGCATGGTGTCCAGGAGCACCCAGCGGGCGGGCACCAGGGCGCCGGGGAGGCGGGAGCTCAACTCGGCGTGCAGCGCCTGCTCGTCCCACGCGCCGCTCTCGTCGGCACGCTCGCGGAAGGCCACCAGGCGGGGCCCGCCGTCGGCGTCCTTGTCGAGGACGACGGCGCAGGACCGGCCGCCGAGCGCGGCGGACGCGGCGGCCTCGACCTCTTCCAGCTCGATGCGGTAGCCGCGCAGCTTGATCTGGTTGTCCCGGCGGCCCAGGAAGCGCAGCAGCCCGTCCTCGCCGCGGTAGCCGAGGTCCCCGGTGAGGTAGACGCGCTCGCCGCCGAGGGCCGGGACGGTGACGAAGCGGGCGTCGGTGACCTGCGCGTTGCCGACGTAGCCCTCGGCCAGTCCGGCTCCGGCGATGGCGAGTTCGCCGACCGCTCCGGTGGGCAGCGGGCGCAGTCCCTCGTCCAGGACGTGGACCCGTTCGCCCGGCAGTTCGACGCCGAGCGGGATCTCGGCGCCCTCGACCAGAGCGTCGCGGGTGATCTCGTGCACCGTGGAGCTGATCGCCGCCTCGGTCACGCCGTAGACGTTGAGCACGGAGAACGGGGCGGCCGCTTCGGTGGCGGTGAAGAAGTCGCGCATCACGTCGGAGGGGATGCGCTCGCCGCCGAGCACGATCAGGCGCGGGGCCCAGCGGCCCCGGGCCAGGGCGGGCAGCAACTCCTCGCGGGTGGCGAGGAAGTAGCTGGTGGGCAGGTTGGCCACGGTGACGCGCGCGGCGGCCAGCAGCTGCGCCAGCTCACCGCCGGTCGGCACGTCCTGCTCGGGCACGACCAGGCAGGCGCCCGCGTACAGCGAGGGCAGCACCTCTTCGAGGGCGACGTCGAAGGACGGCTGGGCGAACAGGAGCACCCGGTCGCCGTACCCGAGGTCGAACCGCGCGGCGGCGCCGGTCAGGTGGTTGACCAGGGCGTCGCGCCCGACGGCCACCGCCTTGGGTATGCCGGTCGAACCGGAGGTGTGGATGATGTACGCCGCCTTCGGCAGGAGGTCGCAGGCGCGGGCGGCGGGCAGTACCTCGGCGTCGACGACGGCGCTCGGCAGGTCCCCCGGCACGGGCACCGGGCTCCCCTCGGCGGTGAGGACGAGCGCGGGGGACAGCCGCCCGAGCAGCAGCTCCAGCCGGGCGGCCGGGTCGGACGGGGACAGCGGGCAGTACACCGCGCCGGTCCGCAGGCAGGCGAGGAGCGTGACCACCGAGTCCACGCCGCGCGGCAGCACCGCGGCGACCGGCGCTCCCGCGCGCACTCCCGCGGCCAGCATCCGCTCGGCGAGCGCGGAGACCCGCGCGTCCAGGTCGCCGTAGGTCAGACGGCGGGCCCCGATCAGGAAGGCGGGCAGCGACGGGTCCCGGCCGGCGGCCGGGTCGAGCGGGTCGCGGTCGGGCGCCGGGGCGAGGGCGGGGAGCGGCTCCAGGGACGCGGTCGGCAGGGCGAGCGAGCCGAGCTCGGTCCCCGGCGCGTCGAGGTAGGCGCGCAGCAGGTCGAGGAAGCGCTCGGCCAGGAGCTCCGCCACGGCCTCGCCGAACAGGTCGACGTCGTAGTCCCAGACGAGGGTCATACCGGCCGCGCCGTGCCGCAGGCTCACGCCGCGGCGGTCGTCCGGCAGCAGCACCACGTCGAGGTCGAAGCGGGTGGTGCCGGTGTTGAACCCCTCGAAGAGGCTGATCTCCAGCCCCGGCACGTCCAGTTCGGGCAGCGGCGCGTCGTGCGCGCTGAACATCACGCTGAAGAGCGGGTTGTCCGCGCCGGAGGTGTGCAGGCCGAGCGCCCGGGTCAACTCCTGGACCGGCACCTCCTGGTGCGGCAGGGCGCGGATGAGGGTGTCGGTGACCTCGTCCATGGCGTCCTCGGCCGGGACGCTCGCGTCCAGGGACAGGCGCAGCGGGATGGTGTTGACGAACATGCCGACGGCGTCCTCGAAGCCGCGCGGCCGGTTGCCCACGGCGGTGCCCACCACCATCTGGCTGCGCCCGCTGTGGCGCCGCAGCAGTTCCGCGAAGAGCCCGAGCAGGGTGGCGAACGGGGTCAGCCCGCGCTCCCGGGTGTGGGCCCGCAGCCGTTCGGCGAGGTCCGCGCCGATCGACTGGCGCAGCTGGCCGCCGTGGTGGCGGCGCCGGGCGCCGGGCCGGGCGAGACCGGGCAGCGGCATGTCGTACGAGGCGTCGCGGAGCGTCTCGGACCAGTACGCCAGGCTCGCGCCCAGGGCGTCGGCGCGCACCTCCCCGGCGCGGGCGCGCACGTGGTCGGCGTACGAGCTGGGCGTGCCCAACTCGATCTCCTCGCCCAGGACATGGGCGCGGTAGACGCGGAACACGTCGTCCAGCAGGATCGCGAAGGAGTGTCCGTCGTGGATCAGGTGGTGTTCCACGTGGATGAGCCGGTGCTGGTCCTCGGCGAGCTTGACCAGGGTCCAGCGCAGCAGCGGGGCCTCGAAGGTGTCGAGGGGGGTCTCCGCCTCGGTGCGCAGCAGCCGCGCGAACGCGCCCGCCGGGTCGGCCTCACCGGAGAGGTCCACGGTGTGCAGCCGCGGCGCGCAGTCGTCGACCACCCGCTGACCCGGCATCGCGCCGGGCACGGCCACGAGTTCGAGCCGCAGGCCGGGGTGGCGGGCGAGGGTGGCGGCGAGGCCGGCGCGCAGCGCGTCGACGTCGAGGGTTCCCCACAGGTCCAGGGAAGCGGTGAAGTTGTAGGCGCGGCTGCCCGGCTGCACTTCTTCGTGCAGCCAGACGATCTCCTGCGAGGAGGAGAGGGGGAGCATGGCGATCCCTTGGGTTGTCGGGTCGGTGGGGTACGGGCGCACGGTGGCGCGCCCGCGCGGCGGTGCGCCGACCGCTCCGCGGGTCGCGCGGCGCGGTCGGATGTCGGAGATCGGGGGCTAGCGGGCGAGGGCCGCGGCGGGCAGCGCGTCGCACAGGGCCGCGAAGGCTTCCTCGGCGGCGCCGTCGGCGAGAACCGTGCGGTCCCACACCATGCGGAGGTGGAGTTCGGGTCCCTGGGTGGCGGACACCGCGAACGGGGCGCGGACCTGGCGGCCGCCGATGTGCACCTCGCGGCCGGTGGTGGCGCCGAGCCGGAGCGGGGTGCGGTGGCGGGCGTCGTCCACGGTGAGCAGGCCGTCCAGCCTGCCGGACCAGGCGGAGCCACCGGCGCGGGCCGCTCGTACCACCTCGTCGAAGGGGGCGTCGGCCCGGTCCAGGTCGTCCCACCAGTCGGTGGCGGTGACCTCCGGCGAGGCGCCGCCCCGGGTGTCGGCCGGGAAGACCACGGTGTTGAGGAAGCAGCCGAGGACCTCGGCCGCGCCGGTCGGACGGCCGCCCCACGGGTAGCCGATGGGCGGGACCGGGCCCGTGCCGTACAGCGCGGTGGCCGCCGCCCGGCAGGCGTCGAGCAGGGCCGGGAAGGGCACCCCGCCGGTCGGGGAGGCGAGCCTGCGCTCGACGGCGCCGCTGGGGAGCCCGGCGCGGACCGGTCGGGTGCCGGGCGGCGGGGCCTGCTCGCACACCGTGCGCAGCCGTTCGCCCCAGTACGCCAGGGCGCGGGGCGAGGCGGCGCGGTCCTCGGCGTCGAGCTGGCGCAGGACGGCGTCCTTGTACCGGGCCAGCGCGGCGTCGGCCTCGGCGGGCGACACGTCGGCGGCGCCGCGACGCTCGCGGTAGGCCTCGGCGAGTTCCTCGACGATGCGGGCGAGGGACTGGCCGTCGCAGGCGGTGTGGTCCAGGACGACGGCGAGGACCTCCTCGGCCGCTGCGTCGCGGTCGGTGGCGTGGGCGAGGAACAGCCGCAGCGGTGGACCCTGCGGGGCCCAGTGCGCCAGTGCTCGCCGCAGCGCGTCCTCGGCGCTCTCGCCGGGCGCTGCGGGCACGTGGTCGAGCGGTACGTCGGCCGGTTCCGGCCGCAGTACGGGCGTCGCGCGCACGACGCACGGCCGGGAGCGCAGGACGGGGTGGCGGGCGGCGAGGTGGTTGGCGGCGGCGCGCAGCCGCGCGGGATCGACCGTGCCGCGCGGGAAGGCGAAGAACATCGGCACGATGTCCGCGCGGCCGGCGGGATCCAGGGAGCGTAAGAGCAGGAAGCGTCGCTGGGCCCCGGTGGCGGGCAGGAGCGCTGCCGCCGGGTCACCCGCGCCGAGGCGCTGGTAACGGGCCAGATACTGGGCCGTGATGCTGGGGAGCACGTGATCCTCTCTCGGGAAGAAGCGGGTCAGCGGACGGGGGCGGTCGCGTCGTGGCCGGGCGCCGCGTCCTGCCGCTCGTCGTCGTCGGGGTGCGCGACCTCGGGGAGTTCGCGCATCCGCCGCAGCGGGGAGAGCAGCAGCGGGACGGGCACGAGGAGGAAACCGACGGCGCAGATCCACAGTGCGGCGCGGGCCCCGGACGCGTCGGCGACGGCGCCGCCCACGAGTGCGCCGAGCGGCAGCGTGCCCCACATGAGGAACCGCAGCGTGGCGTTCATCCGACCCAACAGGCGCGGGGGACACAGCGTTTGACGGAAACTCACCTGTGCGACGTTGTAGACCACGGCGCCGAAGAAGACGGCGCCGGAGGCGACCGCGAAGAGCGCGGCGGCCGCGCCCTTGCCGGACAGCGGCCAGAGCAGCGCGAACGGCCCGGTGACCAGGGAGGACAGCCAGATGATGCGGGCCTGGCCGAAGCGGCGGGCCAGCCGACCCGCGCACAGGGCGCCGGCGAGTCCGCCGACGGCCGAGGCCGAGAGCATCCCGCCGATGGCGGCGGGTGCGAGATCGAGCACCCGTACCAGGAACACGGTCTGAGTGGCCATCAGCATGGCGGTGAAGAAGTTCCCGAGGCCGGTCGTGACCGCGATGACGCGCAGCAGGGGGTGGCCGAGGACGAAGCGCAGTCCTTCGCCCACCTCCTTGCGCAGCGATGCGCCGGGGACCGGTTCGGGCTTGCTCTCGGGGCGCCTGATGGCCAGGAGGAACAGCGCCGAGACGGCGTAGCCGATGGCGTCGGCCACGATGGCCAGGTGCGCCCCGACGAGCTGGACGAGCCCGCCGCCGAGCCCGGGCCCGGCCACCTGCGCCGAGGAACGCACCGTCTCCAGGGCCCCGTTGCCCGCCACCAGGTGTTCCCGCGGCAGCAGCACGGGCAGGTAGCTCTGGTGGGCCACGTCGAAGAAGACGGTGGCGACGCCCACGACCAGGGCGACGACGTACAGCTGGGCCATGGTCAAGGCGTCCGCCACCGCGGCGAGCGGCACGCTGGCCATGGCCAGGCAGCGCACGACGTCGGCGCGGATCATCAAGGACAGCTTGCGCATCCGGTCGACCCAGGCCCCCGCGGGCAGCCCGATCAGGAGGAACGCGGCGGTCTCGGCCGCGGTGAGCAGTCCCACCTGGAAGGCGGGTGCCTTGAGTTCGAGCACGGCCACCAGGGGCAGGGCGACCAGCGTGACCTGGGCGCCGACCTGACCGGCCGCGGCTCCGGCCAACAGGAAGCGGAAATCGCGCATACGGAACAGACCGCCGGAAGCGGCCTGGGGCGAGGGGGACATATGCCAGACCATGACCGCAGGGCGATCAGGAGTCAAAACAAACAGGACACTTTCGGTCGTTCTTGTGCCATCACGGGAGCGGATCAAGAGAATCAGTGGCCAAGTGAGGGCAACCACCTCATGAATTGCAGGTCGAGAAGCCTGCTGGTGGAGGATTTGCGGCGCCGTGCGGTGGGCGTACGGCGGGCGCACCCGGGGGCCGCAGGCTCCTGGAGCCCCATGGGTGCACTTATGTCCGATACTCACCGGCCCCACATGTTTAGAAGCAACCCCGAGCGTGCCGGGACGTCACGGGGTCGGCCCCCTCGCGCCGGTCGACGGTCGGAGGTCAGCGTCCCAATCGGGTGAGCTGGCCGTTCAGCTCCGCCATGAACCGCACGACGACGTGCAGTTCCTCGCTGCTGAAGGGGCTCCGGGCGGCGTCGGTGGCCCGGGCCAGCGGGCGGAAGTACGCGCGCGCCGCGTCACGGCCCGATTCGGCGTAGTGCAGGTGGACCACGCGCCGGTCGTCGGCCGCCCGCACCCGGCGCAGGTGGCCCGCCTTCTCCAGCCGGTCGAGGCAGGCCGTCACCGCGCCCGTGGTCAGGTCCATCCGCTGGGCCAGCCGCCCGGGGGTCATCGGGCCGCCCTCCTCGTCGTACTCCGCGTCGAGGACGGCGACGAGCGCCTGTACGTCGGTCAGGTGCAGGCCCTGTCGGCGGGCGAACTCCTGGGCGAGTCGGTTGAGCTCCGCGTTCATCGTGCGCAGCAACACGGCGAAGGACTGCAACCCGATCGGGTCGTCGGACGGAAGTGCGGGTGGGGTGCTGTCGGCGCTACGCATGGCACCAGCATATGATCTCTCAATGATTGAGATACTTTGTCGTTGAGTGAGTATTCAACAAGGGGAGAGAACGCGATGACGCGCACACCGCGCTGGGCCCGCTGGCTGGTGCCCGTGGTGCTGCTGGTGATCTGGTTGGGCATCGGCGGGACGCTCGGTCCCTACGCCGGCAAGCTCGGCGAGGTCGCCACCAACGACCAGGCCGCCTTCCTGCCCCGGAACGCCGAGTCCACCAAGGTCATCGAGGCCCGCAAGGCCTTCGAGCGCTCCGGGTCGGTGCCCGCGATCGTCGTCTGGCAGCCGACCGCGCAAGGCCCGGTCAGCGAGGTCCAGCAGCAGGAGGCGACCCGGGCCGTCGCCGCGCTGGCCGGACAGGACGGCATCACCGCGGCGCCGTCACCGGCCCTGCGCTCCGCGGACGGCCGGGCCCTGCAGGCGGTCGTGCCGCTGGCCACCGACCTCGGCGACGCGCTGCCGGCCACCTTGGACCGGGTCCGTACGGCGGCCGCCGCGGTCGCGGGGCTCACCGTGCAGATCGCGGGGCCGGCGGCCAGCCAGGCGGACCTCAAGGACGCCTTCGCCGGGATCGACGGGATCCTGCTGGGCGTGGCGCTCGGCGCGGTCCTGTTGATCCTGCTGCTGGTCTACCGCAGCCTCCTGCTGCCGCTCGTGATCATCAGCAGCGCCGTCCTCGCCCTCGGGCTGGCCTGCGCCATCGTCTACGCCCTGGCGGACCGGGGCGCCGTACGGGTCGACGGCCAGGTCCAGGGCATCCTGTCCATCCTGGTCATCGGCGCCGCGACCGACTACGCGCTGCTGCTGGCCGCCCGGTTCAGGGAGGAGCTCGCCGCCCGCGGCGACCGCACGGCCGCGGCCCTCGCCGCCGTGCGCCGCTCCGCCGGGGCCATCACCGCCAGCGCCGCGACCGTCGCCCTCGCCCTGCTCGCGCTGCTGGCCAGCGACCTGACCAACAACAGGGCCCTGGGTCCCGTCGGGGCCGTCGGCATCGTCTGCTCCGTCCTGGCCACCCTGACGTTCCTGCCCGCGGTGCTGGCCCTCCTCGGGCGCACCGCCTTCTGGCCCGCCACCCCCCGGGCGGCCGACGCCACGGAGGAGGGCCACCGCGTCTGGCACCGCGTCGCGGCCGTCATCGACCGGGCGCCGCGCCGCGTCTGGGTGTCCACGACCCTGCTCCTGCTGGTCCTCGCCGGTTTCGCGCCGACCCTGTCCTCGCACGGAGTGCCGCTGGACGAGATCTTCGTCAAGGAGGCCCCGTCCGTCTCCGCCCAGGAGTCCCTCGGCCGCCACTTCCCCGGTGGCTCCGGCCAGCCCGCGGTGATCATCGCCGACGCCGCCGCGGCCGCGCGGGTGCGGGAGGTCGCCGGGGCGACCGCGGGCGTCGCGTCCGCCGAGCCCGTCACCGCCTCCGGGCGCCCCGGCGCGGAGCCCGCGGTGGTCGACGGCCGGATCCGCATCGACGCCACCCTGGCCGCGCCCGCGGACAGCGACGAGGCGAAGCGGACGGTCGCCGCGCTGCGCACCCGCCTGCACGCCGTCCCCGGCGCCGACGCGCTCGTCGGCGGCTACACCGCCCAGCAGTACGACACCGAGCGGACCGCGGCCCGCGACCGCACCCTCATCGTCCCCGTCGTCCTCGCCGTCATCCTGCTGATCCTGGTCCTGCTCCTGCGCTCCGTCCTGGTCCCCGTCCTGCTGGTGGCCACGGTCGCCCTGAACTTCCTGGCCACCCTCGGCGTGTCCGCACTCGTCTTCCAGCACGTGCTCGGCTTCAGCGGATCGGACGCCTCCGTCCCGCTCTACGGGTTCGTGTTCCTCGTCGCCCTCGGCGTCGACTACAACATCTTCCTGATGTCCCGCGTCCGGGAGGAGACCCTCGTCCACGGCGTCCGCCAGGGCGTCCTGCGCGGCCTGACCACCACCGGGGGCGTCATCACCTCGGCGGGCGTCGTCCTCGCCGCCACCTTCGCCGCCCTGATGGTCATCCCCCTGGCCTTCCTCGTGCAGATCGCCTTCATCGTCGCCTTCGGGGTGCTCCTCGACACCCTCGTCGTCCGCTCGCTCCTCGTCCCCGCCCTCGTGCTCGACATCGGCCCCCGCAGCTGGTGGCCGAGCCGGATCAGCCGGTCGGGGTGAGGCTCCACAGGCGGTGGTCCCAGCCGATGTCGCGGCAGCTGCGTACGGTGAGGCCCGCGCGGGCGGCCAGCTCCGCGTAGTCGCCCTCGCCGCGCACGCCCGAGCCGAAGGCCGCCTTCAGCCGCAGGTGGTGCAGCGCGGCCTCCGTGTCGCCCTCGATCCCGTCCGGTCCCTCCACCTGCTCCACCAGCAGCAGGGTGCCGCCCTGCGCGAGCGCCGCCGCGTTCTCGCGCAGGGCCAGCACCGCGTCGTCGTCGGGCAGTTGTTCCAGCAGGCGGCAGAGCAGCACGGTGCGGTCTCCGGCCGGGACCGCCCCGCCGCAGGGGACCAGCTCCACGCGCGGCAGGACGTCCGTCTCCAGGACCCGGTCCGCGACCGTGCGCAGCACCGACGGCAGTGCGGCGATCCGCACCCGCAGCGCGGGGAACGCCTCCACCAGCGCGTTCGCCACCGCGCCCGCGCCGCTGCCGGTCGCGGTCACCGAACCGGCGGCCGTCCAGTCCCAGCCCGACCGGACCCCGGGCGCGATCCAGGCCGCCTCGTCCTCCACGGCCTCGCGCGCCGCCCCGCCCAGCCGCTCGTCGGCGGCGAGCGCCACCGCCAAGGGGGCGCCGGACGGTGTGCGGTACCCGGCCCGGCCGGTGCGCAGCGTCTCGTGCAGCCCGGACAACGACAGGTCCAGGGCGGCCTGTGCGCCGCGCAGGTCGTACTCCTCCAAGGAGTGGTCGTCCTCGACGAGTTCTTCGCCGACCGGGGCCAACCGGTAGCCGTCCGGCCCCTCGGCCAGCACCTCGAGCTCCGTCAGGTAGACCAGCAGCGCGGTCAGCGTCCGCGGGTCGCTGCCCGTGCGCGAGGCCAACTCCCGGGCGTCCCGCACCCCTTGCCAGACCAGGTCGACCAGGCCGATCGTCACCGCCGCGCGGATCGCCAGCCCGGGGGCCAGGTCGGTGAGTTCGTGCAACCGGTCGTGGGGGTCCTCCTCCTGCGCGGTCACGGTCCCGGCCCGAAGCTCCGTGGCCGTCGGCGGGACCGGCTCCGTACGCCGCCAGTAGCCGGTGACGTGGGTGTGCTCGCGCGGCACCCCGCGGTCCACGGCCAGGTGCCGGCGGATGCCCTTCAAGGTCACCGCCTCGCCCGCCACCCAGGCGAAGACGTTCCCCGGCAGCCACTCCATGTCCCGCACCGCCCGCTCCAACAGGTCGGTGGTGCCCGCCGGGGCGCCGCCGCGCACCAGCCAGGTGATCTCCGCGTCCGCGCGGGTCGCCAGCTCCTGGCGGTGGCTCTCCTCGCCGACCTCGAGGAACACCCGCGCCCGGGTCCCGGCCTCCATCTCCGCCAGCCACCGGCCGATGGCCGGCAGGGCGGTCTCGTCGCCGACGACGAGCAGCCAGTCGGCCCCCTCGGGGTGGCGGTGCGACATCTTCGGACCGGCGATCCACGTCACGTCGCCCGGGCGGGCGGACAGCGCCCACGCGGAGGCGACGCCGCCCTCGTGGTTGACGAAGTCGAAGTCGATCTCGCCGAGTTCGGGGTCGAGGCGGACCGGGGTGTAGTCCTTCGTCAGCGGCCGGGCGTCGGCGGGCCAGTCCAGGCTGGAGACGTTCTGCCCGGGCAGCACCGGCGCGGCCGCGCCCTCCTCGGCGAAGAAGAACTTCACGTGGTCGTCGAAGCCCTCGCTGCTCAGCGCGGGCAGCTCCAGGCCGTCCTTGCGGAAGGCGCCGAGCTGCGGCCCGCCCAGGGTGATCCGCCGCATGCCCGGTGTCACGTCGGCGACGCGCAGCACCGTGAGCTCGCGCAGCACGATCGGGAAGGTGACGACGGAACGGGGATTGCGGGTGGTCATGCGGGGCTCCTCGTACGGCGGGACGCGCACGGCGTCGGGGCGCCGCGCGCAGCGGAAGGGACGAACGGTCGGGGCGGCCGGTGGCCGGCCGGGCGCGCGGGGCGCCGGGC